>CABUTO010000006.1 GCA_902494535.1 uncultured Collinsella sp. | reverse complement strand
TCGTTGCGGCGCGGCTGCGCCTATGGCACTTCGACATCATTGTCGCAGCCCCGACCCGCGGTCACGAGCGGGGGCTCCTATCTTTTTAGTGCCCTCGGATTGGGTCATAGTGTCTGTCGTTGCCAAAACATCGGCGCCATCTTTGTAATGTGAAAAGGGGCTGAACCTTTGTCACATTCGGTCTGCGGCGTTATTTTGTTTGGAGCGAGGGAGGGGTCCTACGACAGTTCGTCGGCTACTTGGTGTTCGTAGAAGGCTTCTACTACGGCGTTAAAGTCGCGGGCGAAGTCTTCCATGGTTCCGCGCCAGGTGGCTCGGCTGGGCTTGCCCTGGCCCACAAAGGCGGTTTGGATGCCGCAATCGGGGGACGGGAAGTCGCGTTTGGGGTCGTTGCCCACCATAAGGACCTCGTGTGGCTCGAGCCCCATCACCTGAAGCTGCTCTAGATAGTAGGTGGCATCGGGCTTGCATCGGGTGGCGTTTCCCATGTGCGTCACGAGTTCAAAGGGGGCGTCGGCCAGGTCGCCCCAGCCCATGCGGCACTCGATGGCCCCCTGGGGAAAGCTGGGGTTGGTAAAGAGCGCGCAGCGCAGCCCTGCGTCCTGTACGGCCTGGAGCGCGGCGTGTGCGCCCGGCATGGCGTGGGCGTTAATGACATCGTCGTTCTTGTACGGAAGAACTTCGCGGTCATAGTAGGTAAACGCCTCGTAGATGAGGGGATCGGAGAGGCGGATCCCGCATCGGCGCTCGACCTCTTCTTGGTAAAACTCAAGATTGGTGCGGTTGTCCGTGCCGCTGCGGCGATTGGCGTTGAGGTCGACCAGGATGGTGCCGAGGCGTGCCATCGTGCCACCGCGGCTGCGGCGCCCGATATCCGCGAGCATCGAAGAGACATCCTTAAAATAGCGAAGGATGAACGCGTTGAGGTTGATGCTAAGAAGCGTTTCGTCCATATCGAAAACGACTGCTTTGAGCACGCGGGCACCTTTCTCGTAAATTTGATCTAGAGTCGTTGGCTCCGGATACTTTACCCCAAAGCCAAATGCCTTGCTGGTTATCGTCAAGTTGCGGATACGTGTGTTCATAAGATTACGAAAAAGTCTCCACACGAGTAAAAAATCGCAGTTCACGCTTGAAATCGAACTCATTTCCCCGTAACCTATACGAACGTGATTGCATAAGCGTCACATTAGTATCTGTCGGCTCCCGAGTGTTCCTAAACGTTGTGTGCTTGTCGCACCCTTCTGTAGGTCCTAGCAATCGGGGCCCCGTAGTTCGAAAGGGGTCCACCTTTGAGTGAGATTCAGAACTCGTCCATTTTCTCTCTTGACGATGTCAACGAGGAGGAGATGAACAACCTCATCGACGGTACGATTACCGACTTTGATGAGGGCGATCTCGTTAACGGCACTGTCGTTAAGATCGAGCATGACGAGGTGCTCGTTGACATCGGATTCAAGTCCGAGGGCGTTATCCCGGTCCGCGAGCTGTCCATCCGCAAGGACGCTAACCCTGCAGACATCGTTGCACTCGGTGATCCCATCGAGGCTCTGGTTCTCCAGAAGGAGGACAAGGACGGTCGTCTGGTCCTGTCCAAGAAGCGTGCCGAGTACGAGCGTGCTTGGAACCGCATCGAGGAGAAGTTCAACTCCGGCGAGAACGTCGAGGGCGAGGTTATCGAGGTTGTCAAGGGCGGCCTGATCCTCGACATCGGCCTGCGTGGCTTCCTGCCCGCTTCCCTCGTCGACCTCCGTCGTGTCAAGGACCTCACCTCCTACATGGGCACCCGCATCGAGGCTCGCGTCATCGAGATGGACCGCAACCGCAACAACGTCGTCCTCTCCCGTCGCGTCGTGCTCGAGGAGTCCCGTAAGGCCGAGCGCTCCGAGATTCTGTCCAAGCTCAAGTCTGGCATGCGTCTCCAGGGCACCGTTTCCTCCATCGTCGACTTCGGCGCCTTCGTCGACCTCGGCGGTATCGACGGCCTCATCCACATCTCCGAGCTCTCCTGGAACCACGTCAACCATCCTTCCGAGGTTGTCAAGGTCGGCCAGGAGGTCGAGGTCGAGGTTCTCGACGTCGATCTCAACCGCGAGCGCATCTCCCTGGGTCTCAAGCAGACCACCGAGGATCCGTGGCGTGCACTGGTCAAGAAGTACCCCGTCGGCGCTATCGTCGAGGGCACTGTGACCAAGCTTGTCCCGTTCGGCGCTTTCGTCGACCTGGGCGAGGGCATCGAGGGCCTGGTGCACATTTCCGAGATGGCCAACAAGCACGTCGATCAGCCTTCTCAGGTCACCCACGTGGGCGACAAGGTTCAGGTCAAGGTCATGGAGATCGACCTCGACCGTCGTCGTATCTCCCTGTCCATGAAGTCCGCTGCTGAGACTCTGGGCGTCGAGATCGAGGTTACCCCGCTTCCTTCCGAGAAGAAGGACGAGGAGACCGACGCCGAGTAAATCGGTTTGACGATCACTTGTTTTAAGGGATCCGTCCGTAATGGACGGGTCCCTTTTTGCTTTTGCTGCCGAGATGTGCGATGCTGCCCGTGCGTAATGCTGCCCGGGCTGTCCATAGGCTATTGGGTTGTCGGTGCGTGAAAAATGCCGACATCCCGCCTCGGGGAGGAGGCGGGAACACACCGAGTAGACGGAGGGGTGCGGAGCGCGGTCGCGTCTCGACTGACGACGTTGCCCATCGACAGGACCATTGTAACGCATGGCGGTTCTTGGTTTATCGTGTCGAGCGTTTGCGTTGTGCCATTGCCTGCGGCAACGGTGTGTTACACTCTTGCACTGCTGAGTGGGCCAGACGGTCGCGCGATGTGCTGCTTGCAGTACGCGTGAGGAAAGTCCGGGCTCCAGAGGGCGGGATGCCGGCTAACGGCCGGGCGGAGTGATCCGACGGAAAGCGCCGCAGAAAAGAAGACTCCCACCTGCGCCGCAAGGCGTAAAGGGAAAAGCTGAAACGGTGGTGTAAGAGACCACCAGCGTCGTGGCAACACGGCGGCTTGGCAAGCCCCATCCGGAGCAAGCGCGAATAGGAACGCTATGGGCCGGCCCGGTCCGCGTTCGGGTAGCGTGCGTGGAACTGCACGGTAACGTGCAGACAAGATAAATGACCGTTCACGACAGAACCCGGCTTATAGGCCCACTCAGCACTTTGTTGACGCTGCGAACCCGTCAGCGCGGCAATCTGCCTTTCAAGCCTTCGGGCATGACCATAAGGTCAATGCCCTCGTCTTTCAAGGCACCTTGCTCGCGCTGACGGGTTCTCGCTTTCGTTTACGGAATCATCGGTGTTGCCGTTCTATTTACCGGGATTAACGGTACGGTCTTTGCCGTATTATTGAGGCTGTTTGTTGCGCTTTATTTTGTTGAGGGGCTTTGTTGGACAGCTATTTTACTCTGCAATCGAATATTGAGGCTTCGGGCGAGTTTGTGGACCGCAAGAGTCGGTTTATTGCTCAGCTGGTCCATATTGAGTCCGAGGATGAGGCGAATGCCTTTATCGAGATGGTTCGCAAGCGTCATTACGACGCTCGGCATAATGTTCCCGCGTGGATTTTGGTCGATGGACGCGAGCGCCAGAGCGATGATGGTGAGCCGAGCCGCACGAGCGGTATGCCGACGCTCGAGGTGCTACGTGGCGCGGGGCTCAAAAATGTTTGCTGCGTAGTGACGCGCTATTTTGGTGGCACGCTGTTGGGGCCTGGTGGCTTGGTGCGCGCCTATACCGCGGCGACGCAGGCGGCGGTGGCCGCGGCTCAGGAGGCCGGGCAGATCGTCGAGATGACAAGCGTCGTGCCGGTTGACGTGTATGTGGCCTATCCACAGTATGAGCAGGTGCTTCGCTTGGCGCAGGATTCGGGTGCCAAGGTTTCGGATACCGATTACGCGGATACCGTTACACTTCACTTGGTGTTTAAGGCGGGGGAGCAGGAGCCATTTTGCGCCAAGATGCGCGAGCTTATGGCGGGACGCGAGGAGATCGAGGTCGGCGCTCCCGAATTTGCCGAGTTCTGACGGCGACGGCCGGCGTGCTTTTGGATGGATTCCAAGCGCGCCGGCCGTCGTTTTTCTGTTGCTGCCGTTTACTCGGCGAGCTGCTTTAGCACATCGCAGGCGATCTCGATGGCATCGTCGATGCAACCGGGGCAGCTGCGGAGCGGACCCTTATCCGATCCGATGCCCTTGAGCGTGCCGCAGACGGTCGTCGTGTTCTTCTCGCCAAAACGCTTGGCGATTTCGCGCGACAGCTTGTAGGTCTGGCCCTTGGTCTTGGGGTTTTCCATGCCGTCGCTCATCACGAAGCCCATGATGGCCACGGCGCCCGAGATAGCACCGCAGGTCTCGGTCATGCCACCCATGCCGGCACCAAAGCCCTCGGTGAGGGTAAAGGCGACCTGGGGGTCGAGCCCGACGGCGGGCGCGAGCGTGCAGGCGACGGCCTGGGCGCAGTTAAAGCCGCGGGCGTGGTATTCGGCAGCCTGAGCCTGACAGGCGTTGATGTCGAGCTGGGCCGTATCGATTTGCTTCATCGTTGTCTCCTTGGTTACGGTGTACTCGCCTATGGTACCCGTGACGGTGCATGTAATCATCGAGAGCTTCATGTATGCCTCATTTTTCTCTGTCGAGCAAATGCCCAAGGCTTGAGATAAATACCTCTGATCGATTTGTCCTATAACCTACCTTGGGGATGGGTTGAGAGGGGTGCAGGGTAGCGGTATCGTGAACCGAATAAAACGTAACCCAGGCAAGGGAGCTAGATATGAACGAGCAGACCATCGGTACCACATGTGTTCAGGGCGGCTATCACCCGGGAGATGCGGAGCCGCGCCAGGTGCCCATCTACCAGTCCACCACGTGGAAGTACGACACGTCCGAGCACATGGGCAAGCTATTTGACCTGGAGGAGTCGGGCTACTTCTACAGCCGTCTGCAGAACCCCACGTGCGATTTGGTTGCCGCCAAGATCTGCGAGATGGAGGGAGGCACCGCCGCGATGCTCACGAGCTCGGGCATGGCTGCGAACTTCCTCGCGATCTTTAATGTGGCCGGTGCCGGCGATCATGTGGTCGCGAGCTCTGCCATTTACGGCGGTACGTATAACCTGCTCGCCCATACCATGGGCCGCATGGGCTTGACCTGCACGTTCGTTGCCCCCGACTGCACCGATGAAGAGCTCGAGGCAGCCTTTGAGCCCAATACCAAGCTCGTCTTTGGCGAGACGATCGCCAACCCCGCCCTTGCCGTGCTCGATATTGAGCGCTTTGCCAAGGCCGCGCATGATCACGGCGTGCCGCTGATGGTCGACAACACCTTCCCGACGCCCGTGATGTGCCGTCCCTTTGAGTGGGGCGCCGACATCGTTACGCACTCCACCACCAAGTACATGGATGGACATGCTGCCTACCTGGGCGGCGTGATCGTCGACCACGGTCAGTTTGACTGGATGGCCCATGCGGACAAGTTCCCGGGTCTCACCACGCCCGACGAGAGCTACCACGGCGTGACCTATGCCGAGAAGTTCGGTCGCGAGGGCGCCTTCATTACCAAGGCAACCGCTCAGCTCATGCGCGACCTCGGCCCCATGCAGAACCCTCAGGCGGCCTTCTTCTTGAACAGCTCGCTCGAGAGCCTGCATGTGCGCATGCCGCGTCATTGCGAGAACGGCCTGGCCGTTGCCAAGTTCCTGCAGAGCCATCCCAAGGTACGCTTCGTGAGCTATCCGGGCCTGGAGGGCGATAAGTACTACGACATTGCTCAGAAATACATGCCCAACGGTACCTGCGGCGTTGTGAGCTTTGGCTTTAACGGTGGTCGCGCGGCGGCCGAGACCTTTATGAAGAGCCTCAAGCTCGCCCAGATCGCCACGCACGTGGCCGACGCCCGCACTTGCTGCCTGCATCCCGCTAATGCCACACATCGCCAGATGAACGATGAGGAGCTCATCGCCTGTGGCATCTCCGCCGACATGGTGCGCCTGTCGTGCGGCCTCGAGGACACGGCCGACTTGATTGCCGACCTCGAGCAGGCACTCGAGCAGTGCTAGGCTAGCTCCGTACAAGGCGCCGATGCTGGCAGAAAGCTTCGGCGACCTTTCGTTCCGATTCCGTAGGCGGGACCCCAATCGCGGCAGTTTGCAGGCGATTGGGGCCCCGTTTTTGCGTTGCGCCACTCGAAAGGATGGATATGGAGAAAACTGCAGAGCAGCTGCGCCGCGAGCACATTGCCCTAGAGGGCGACACCCATGGCAAGAACAAGTGGGCGATTCTGTTTACCGTGCTCATCATGACGTTTATGGTGTGTCTGGATTCGACCGTCGTGACCGTGGCGCTGCCCGTGATGCAAAAGGAGCTGGGCGTGGGCCTCGACCGTATTCAGCTGGTAAGCTCGGTGTATCTGCTTGCGACTTGCGTGGCTATGTTGCCGTTTGGCCGTCTGGGCGACGTGCGCGGCAAGGTGAATGTGTTTCAGCTGGGCGTCATCGTCTTTTCGGTCGGTTCGCTGCTGTGCGGCCTTTCAGCCTCGCTCGAGGTTCTTATCCTGGCACGCATTGTTCAGGGCGTCGGTTGCGCGGCGGCCATGGCTAACAACATGGGTATCATCACCGAGTCGTTTCCGGCGCGCGAACGAGGCCGTGCCATGGGTATTCTCGCGACCTTTGTGGCCCTCGGCATGATGTGTGGCCCCGTGCTCGGCGGCATGCTGGTGGCAAGCTTTCCTTGGGAGAGCATCTTCCTCATCAACCTGCCTATTGGCGTCATCTCGTTTATCGTGGGGCTCTATACGCTGCCGCATGTTAGGCCAGAGGCCGGCGAGCGCCCCATGTCCCTGATCGAGGCCGCTCGTCGCTGCTTTGCAAATTCGGCCTTCACCATCAACCTTGCCTGCATGCTCATCGTGTTCGTTGGTATTGGCGCATCTGAGTTTATCCTGCCGTTCTATTTTCAGGACGCCCATGGCTTTGGTTCCGACATTTCCGGATTGCTCTTTTTGGCGCTGCCGATGGTGAATGCCTTTATCGGACCGCTTTCGGGTACGGTTTCGGACCGTGTTGGCTGCGAGGGCCCCACGGCGGTCGGCCTGGGCGTGTACGTGTGCGGTCTCTTTGCGGTAAGCACGCTCGACGAGCACTCTTCTATCCCTGTGATCGTGTGCTGCGTCGCATTTATGTCGTGCGGTACGTCGATTTTCCAGAGCCCCAATAACTCGCTGTATATGGGCTCGGCTCCGCGCGAAGCGCTTGGCTTTGCGGGCAGCTTGGGCAGTTTGGCGCGCTATGCTGGCATGGCAGTGGGCATTACAGCGGCATCGCATATCCTGTATGGGCAGATGAGCGTGGCGATGGGCGAGACTGTGACCAGTTTTGTTGTAGGCCGTCCGGATGTGTTCCTATTCGGCTTTCGATCGGTGTTCTACGTGCTCATGGCTGTGGCCGCTGTGGGCTTTGCGCTCGCCATGGTGCGTTTGGTGAGGATGCGCGCCCGCCATTAGCGTGTTGGGGGGGGCTTTCTGCCACGATTCGCGCCGTTCCAAAAAGACTGGTTTGTGGTGCGATGCAGCTTGTGGGGCGGGCGGGGGTCGGTCCGTGGTAGACTATCGAGCAACGTTTATTAATTGCGCGGTATCGTTGCCGCGAGAAGGGGTTGCGCCATGCAGGAGCTTGAGGATCGTATTCGCCATGACGGCATCGTAAAGGCCGGTAACGTCCTTAAGGTTGATGCCTTCCTCAACCACCAGTGCGACGTTGAGCTGTTCGACCATATGGGCGCCGAGTGGGCCCGTCTGTTCAAGGATGTCGAGATCAACAAGATCCTGACGATCGAGGCTTCGGGCATTGGCATGGCTTGCATTGCAGCCCAGCATTTTGGCGGCGTGCCGGTGGTCTTTGCCAAGAAGGCGCAGTCCATCAACCTCGACGGTGAGCAGTATGCCACGACCATCTACTCCTTTACCAAGCAGAAGGAGTACCCGGTCATCGTTGGCAAGCGCTTCCTGTCCGAGGGCGACAGGGTCCTGATCATCGACGACTTTTTGGCCAACGGCTGCGCGCTCGAGGGTCTTATCAAGATCTGCGAGGCTGCAGGTGCCGAGGTATCCGGCATTGGCATTGCGGTGGAGAAGGGCTTCCAGGGCGGTGGCGATAAGCTCCGTGAGCGCGGCTTCCGCGTTGAGAGCCTGGCCCGTATCGCCGATATGGACTGCGAGACCGGCGAGATCACCTTCGCCTAAGCGCGCAACACAAGCGATTGGTATGCGATGTGACAAAGGGACTGTCCCTTTGTCACATTTTTTGTATGAGGGGAGGTGTTGATATGGATGAGACCAAGATGGGATGGCGCGAGTATGCGCGCTATGCCGAGATGTCGGTCGAGGAGTTGGCGCGCGATTGCGAGGTGCAGGTGTTTCGCGCGACGGGCCCGGGTGGGCAGGGCGTGAACACGACGGACTCGGCGGTGCGCATGAAGCATGGGCCCACGGGGATTACCGTGACGGCGCGCGAGAGCCGTAGCCAGTTTCAGAATCGTGCGAGCTGTCTGCGTAAGCTGAGGGCAGAGCTTGAGCGTCGCGGCCGTCCGCCGCGCCGCCGCGTCAAGACCAAGGTGCCTCAGCGCTCTCGCCAGCGCAGGCTCAATGACAAGCACTTCAACGCCATTAAAAAGGCCAACCGTCGCAAGCCGGACAGCGACGAATGATCTCTTCATAAGTTGCGGTGAAATAGGGACTGTTTATGCAGCTAAAGCCGCAAAACAGTCCCTATTTCACCGCAACTTAGGTGGGGTTAGCGGGTTGGGTGCCAGACCTCGAGGACGGCGGGAAGGATGTCCACGTCGATGCGCGAGGCGACGATGGGTTCGCCGTCGGCCTGGATGGGGTAGTTGGGCTCCTCGAACGTGAGCTCGGCATGACGGCAGCGACGTATGCGTACCGGCGGAAGCTTGGTGTGGTGGCCGTCTTTGGCCGAAAGGAACATGGGCAGGGCAACCGCGCGAGGGACGGGGCCGCAGGCGTAGCAGACGTCGAGTGTGCCGTCACAGGGGTCGGCATCGGGGCAGATGCGATAGCCCGAGCCATACGTAGGACCCAGCTGAATCGCCATGATGATCGCCCTCACGCGTTCGGCGGGCGCCCCGTCAAAGCTGACTGACATGGGGTAGTTGCGATAGCGAAGGCCAAACTGCTCAAGTCCCGAGAGAGTGTAGAGCGGCGCGCCCGTCAAGCCCGTCTTTTTGCGCAGCTCGGTGGTGCCAAGGCCGATGGCGGCATCGATGCCGACCGAAAGCGTCTGGTCGTAGTACTCAACGGAAGCCTCGCCGCTACCGCTTGCGGGGTTCCATGAGCGAATGCGCCCGATGTCCTGACGCTGCAGCTCGCAATTGAGCAGCGCGCCAAAATCCTTGCCGGAGAAATCGTCGATGCCGAGCGTCTGGGCAAAATCGTTGCCGGAGCCCACGGGCAGGACGGCAAGAGCGGGGCGGGCGTCCTCCTTTTGCGTCATAAGCCCATTGACGATCTCGTGGATCACGCCGTCGCCGCCGAGGGCGATAACGGTGCGATAGCCCTCGGCCTGCGCGGCAAGCTCCTTGGCATGTCCCATGCGCTCGGTCAGCACCAGGTCAAACTGGGATGCGCGTGCGGTCATGTCCAAAAAGCGCTGCAGGCGCTCGGCAACCTCGCACGCCGCGCCCGACTGGGCAGCGGGGTTGGCGATGATGAGCGTGCGACCAAAATCAGTTGCGTGCATGGGGCGACTCCCAGCGTGTGGCGTGACGGTGCTGCCGCATTCAGGTCGAATTGCCCGATTGTGGCTGCACGGTGATTACTTACGTCTACTCTATCAGGTCGTTGTGGCGCTCGATAGCATCCGCCACCGTACCGCCCTCGTCTACAATAAGCGAACGGCGTTTAGGCGAGACAATGCGCTGCGCGGGATATACGCCGCGGTGTCCGCCGGCGAGATAGCTGATAAAGGCTACGATGACAAAGAAGCCGGCTGCCGTGCCGTGGAACAGATCGATGGCCATCATGCAGGTAGTGATGGGCACGTTGAGGCCGGCGCAGAATACGCCGAGCATGCCCAGCGCCGCCAGAAAGCTGGGGTCGATTCCGACGAGGCAACCGATCCAGCCACCGAGTGCCGCACCGATGCCAAACAGGGGCGTGACCTCGCCGCCTTGGAAGCCCGCGCCCAGGGTAAGCGCTGTGACGACTAACTTGATGGCTGCGTCCGCCAGGGTGGTGTTGCCTGCAAATCCGGCGCCGGAAAGCCATGTGGAAAGGCCGGCATACTCCCAGGCGTCGAGGAGGGCATAGGCGGCCAAAATCACGAGTGCGCCTATAAGTGCGCGAACAAGGTAATTGGTGATAAAGCGACCGTACAGGCTCTTGACGGTTCGAACCGACCAGGCAAAGAGACGTGCTGCCAGACCGAAGATAATGGCGCTGATAACAACGATAACGACCGTTTTGGGCGTCATGGCGGGAACGCTGGCGATGACATTCGCCTCGTACTCGGTACCCAGGGCGAGCGACGTAAAGTAGCCGGTAAACGAGGCGACGAGGCAGTAGATGCCTGCGGTGTAGTCGATTTTGCCGATGAAGCACATCTCCATGCCAAAGAAAGCCCCGGCGAGAGGCGATCCGAACACGGCGCCAAAGGCGGACGAGATACCGGCGAGCATGAGGTCGTGGTGGTCGTGCTTTTTGAGATGGGCGAGGTTCGAAACATTGCTGGCGATGGTGCCGCCAATCTGCACCGCGGCGCCCTCGCGACCGGCCGATCCGCCCGTTAGGTGCGTGAGCGTGGAGCAGACGAAGGTGAGGACGGCCATGCGCATATGGATGAGGCGTGTGCCCAGGGCGGAGTCAATGACCAGGTTGTTGCCACGCTTGGCGGCGAGACCGTGGTTCTTGTAGACCCATGCAGTGGCCATGCCCACGATGGGGAGCAGGGCGTACACCCACGCATGGTGTTCGCGATAGTCGGTTGCGATATTCAGCGAGGCCAAAAACGCCCAAGCGGCAACGCCCATGGCGAGCGAGACGATGGCGACGAGTGCGAGCAACTTAGCGCTCGCGAGTAGGTTGCGGGCGTTGCGGCGCGTGTCGGCTGCCAAGAGCTGCTCGGAACGGGTGAGCTGATGCCTGCCGGCCATGATGACGTCGTTCAGGGAGAAAAAACCGCCATCGTCGAGTGGCTGAGAATGATCCTGCGCTTCGTTTGCGCTTTCGGGTTTGTCGTTATGAGCCATACGTTCCTCTTTTAGGTTGCAACGCAAGCATTATAAAACGCGGTAAACGCGACGAGCCGGTGGGTTGGTTTCCATTCTGTTTCGCGGCTTGCGGCCGACGGGTGTATTTGCGGGTACTGGCCAAGTCGCGGTCGCGCATCGGGGGATTATACTGAGACAAGCATAAAGAATCGGCGCGCCTGTTGTGCGCCGTGGCATTAAGAGGTGCATATGGCAGAGAAACTCATTCCGTTGGAGGATGCACAGGCGATCGTCTTGTCGCACGTGAATCGCACCGAAGTTGTCGAGATTCCCGTGTGGCAGGCGACCAGTCTTCCCCTGGCCGAGGACGCCACGGCCGATATCGACATCTCGCCGTTTGCGAACAGCGCCATGGATGGATATGCCGTGCGCTCGGCGGACTTGGCGCAGGCATCTGGCGAGGCGCCGGTGACGCTCGACGTTATCGGACACGAGGCCGCGGGCCATGTGTTTGAGGGCGCAATCGGCGCGGGTGAGACGGTCCGCATCATGACGGGCGCTCCGGTACCCGAAGGTGCCGATGCCGTGGTGAAGTATGAGATCGTCGACGTGCTCGATGGCGACGGCAACGAGGGCTCGCGTGTGAGGTTCTCGGCGCCGGCCAAGGTGGGGGAGAACGTTCGCTCTGCCGCCGAGGAGGCCCATGCCGGCGACGTCGTGATGCGCGCTGGCGAGGTTGTGGCTCCGGCGGGCGCGGGTCTGCTGGCAAGCGCCGGATACGCGAGCGTGAAGGTGCACGCTGCCCCGCGTGTGGGCATCATCTCGCTGGGCACGGAACTGGTCACACCGAGTAACGTGCCGGCGCGCGGGCAGATTCGCGACTCCAACTCTTCGGCGTTAATGGCCGAGGCACTCGATGCCGGCGCCGAGCCCGTGTTCTACGGCATCGCGCCCGACGATGAGCAGGCGATTGCCGAGCTGGTGCATCGCGCCGCGCAGGAGTGCGATTTTGTCATTACGAGCGGTGGCGCCTCGGCGGGCGACTACGACTATGTGACGGCGCTGGTCCAGCGCGAGGGCGAGGTGCTCTTTGATCGCATCTCGATGCGCCCCGGCAAGGCCATCACGTTCGGTTTGCTCGGGGGTAAGCCCTACCTAGGGCTTTCAGGTAATCCGGCCGCGGCGTATGTGGGCTTTGAGATGCTCGCCCGTCCGGCGATCCGCAAGATGCGCGGCTTTGCCGAGGGTGCGCGTCCCGTGCAGCAGGCGACGCTCACGCACGGCGTGAAGAAGCGCCAGGACCGACGCTTCTTCGATCGCGCCACGGTTTTGCGCGACCCCGAGACCGGTGAGTTGTTGGTGACCGAGGCCAAGACGCAGAACTCGGCGCTGCTTGGCACGATGCAGCGGGCCAACTGCCTGCTGCGTATTGACGAAGGGCCGTGCGAGCTCAAAGCGGGGGATGTCGTGGACGTTGTGCGCGTCGACCTGCCCGAGGGAACGGTGCTATAGGAGGAACGCTATGGAGTTGAAGATATCGATCGTGACGTGCTCGGATACGCGCGACCTTGCCCAGGACGAGGCGGGCGCTGCCCTCGAGGAGCTCATCGTGGCGCAGGGCTGGACGGTCGCCTCGCATGTGGTCGTGCGCGACGACGCCAGCGAGATCGGTGATGCCATTGTGGAAGCCGCCGATGAGTGCCACGCCAATGTCGTGCTCACCTGCGGCGGCACGGGGCTTTCGATGCGCGATGTGACGCCCGAGGCGACGCGCGCCGTCTGCGACCGCGATGTGCCGGGTATTGCCGAGGCAATCCGTGCGTACTCCATGACCAAGACGCGCCGCGCTATGCTCTCGCGCGCCGTGTGCATGCAGCGTGGGTATACGCTTGTCATTAACTTTCCGGGATCTACGAAAGCAGCCCGCGAAAGCTGGGAGGCCGTGAGCGACCAGCTGGAGCATGCGGCCCAGATGACGGCGGGCGGCGGGCACGCCAAATAAGCGGTTTACCTGCGGCGGAGCGACCTTACGGGCTGCTCCGCCTTTTTTATGCAGCGACAGTGCGGGCCGTCTCGTGGTTATTGGTAAAAGAAAATTATCAGGGGAGAGATAATTATCATAAACATTATTCGCGTGAAAGTATAATCTAGTAACAGAATAAAGCCTGCGGCGGGGTGCCCGGGTATGGCGTTCGAAAGGGTTGAACATGTTCGATATGGTTTCTCGCCGCGGGTTCGTCTCGCTTTCTGCTGTCGCCACTGCCGGCCTTGGCCTTGCCGGGTGCTCCGGCAATAAGGCGCCTGAGTCGACTGGCTCCGATGCCGGCTCCGCCATGATTTCGTCCAAGAAAGCTGTCGAGCTGCAGATCTTTGCCGCCAACTCGCTCGAGAAGGCCCTGCCCGAGGTTCAGGAGCTCTACACCGACCAGACCGGCACCACGTTTGCCGACACGCAGTTCAAAGCGTCCGGCGACCTTGTCGAGCAGATGCGCGCCGGTGCCGCTGTCGACGTGCTCATCACAGCCTCCAAGGGCACCATGGATGACGCCGAGACCGCCGAGCTCGTCGACACCGGCACCCGTGAGGATATGTTCGTCAACGACCTCGTGATCGTTCGCGCCGAGGGCTCCGACACCAAGGTCGAGGCCATCGCCGACGTCGCGAATCTGGACGGCAAGATCGCCATTGGCGACGCCAAGACCGTTCCTGCCGGCAAGTACGCCAACCAGGCGTTGGCTTCCGTGGGTCTCTACACTGGTACCGAGGGTGACGACGGCGAGTACTCGCCCGAGATCGCCGACAAGGTCGCGCTGGCAGACAAAGTTGGTACCGCCGCTGCCTATGTGTCCACAGGCGACTGCGTAGCCGGTTTTGTCTATAGCTCCGACATCTTCCGCTACGACGGCATCGAGGAGGCCTTTGTGTGTCCCGAGGACTCGCATAAGCCCATCGTGTATCCGGGCGCTGTCGCCGATGGCTCCGAACATGCCGACGAGGCCAAGGCGTTTATCGACTTTTGCCTGTCCAACAAGAAGGCCCAGAAGATTTGGGCCAAATACGGCTTTGAGCTTTCCGCGTAGTGCGGCTTGGCGCGATAATTCCATCGTTTTGTGTTTCACTCCGTCCTTGTATTCTCTTGGAGCTTTTCGTGCTTAATAGATTCCGCATGCTTGTCGCCTGTACTTTGACCTTCGCGCTTTGCTGGGTGCCGGGATTTGCGTTTGCTGGGGACGCTGAGGACGGGGCCCAGGTTGCTGCGACCGCTCATGGGCTTTCTTATGGGATCGAGGGTTTTGAGCGGTTGGCCAAGGGGACCGCTCGTGCCATGGAAGGCCAGCCTGAGGGCTACCGGTTTCCCGTTGACGAGGACGTGGACCTTGTAGTGGCGCCTGCTGCCGATCGCGTTGTGGTGTGGATATCGCCCAAAGCGGTCGAGAAGTATGGATTGGATCCGCAGGACAACGAGTGCGTATCGGGTCTCAAGGCCCTCGTCTGTAAGCTCGACAGCGCAAACTGCATGGGAGGTGCGCAGCTAGGGGACGTGGATCTTCCTTGGTATGTTACGGCGGAAACAACGTTCGATGCCGGTGGGTATACCTATGGCTTTGATGAGCGCGGTGCGGATGGGGACCGCTATGTGGTGATTGCATCAGCTTCGGGTGATGCCAAGGGCGGCGCGCGTTGGCTTGATAGCGCTCAAATGGTAGAGGCATCGTCTGTCGTGTTGCGGGATGAGCAGGGGCCCTTGACCTCTCTGGCCACCTTTTTGGGAGACATCGACTATCGCCCGTTTTGGGTGTCCATTAAAACGAGCGGTCTTGCCCTGCTGGTCTCCTTTGCGCTGGGCCTGTTCGCCGCGTGGAAGACTATGGGTACCTCGAGTCGCATCAAGGGCCTGCTCGATTCGGTCTTTACGATTCCTATGGTGCTGCCGCCCACGGTCTGCGGCTTTTTGCTCCTCATGCTGTTTGGCCGCTCGACCGGGGTGGGCCGGTGGCTCATCGCGCACGGCATCTCGATCGTCTTTACGTGGCCCGCGGCGGTGATATCTGCCGTGGTGGTGTCGTTTCCCCTGGTCTACCGTACGGCGCTCGGTGCCTTCGAGAGCCTTGACACGCAGATGCTCGATGCCGCGCGAACCCTGGGATGGTCCGAGCGTCGCATCTTCACCAAGCTTATGATGCCGCTTGGCTGGTCCTCGATTGCCGCCGGTACGGTGCTTGCCTTCACGCGTGCCATGGGCGAGTTTGGCTGCACCCTGTTCTTTGCGGGCAACTACGCCGGCATTACGCAGACCATTCCCATCGCCATCTACTTTGAGTGGATGGGCGGCAACACGTCGGTAGCCCTCTTTTGGGTCATCGTCGTAATCGTGTTCAGTTTCTTGGTCATCCTGTTCATCAATATGTACACCGCTCATTCGCAAAAGTACCGCGAGCGCGGCCTGTCCCGCGCGGAGCGCAAGCAGGCCAATCAGCTGGGCGGCCAGACCGATTCGCTCGACCCAGTCGGCGGCGATGCACTGCGTATCGATCGCGAGGCGCTGGCCGAGCTTATGCGCGATGACGCGGCACCGCAGGGAGGTCGATAAGCTATGTCGCTCGTTTTGGATATCAAAAAGCGCTATCCGGGGTTCACCCTCGACATCCAACTCGAAGCCGGCGAGGAGCGTGTGGCGCTGCTCGGTGCCTCGGGTTGCGGCAAGAGCTGCACCTTGCGTTGCATTGCCGGCGTGGAGACGCCCGACGAGGGCAAGATCGTCGTCAACGGTGTGACCTTTTTTGACTCGTCGGCGGGCATCAACCTGTCGCCCCAGGAGCGCAAATGCGCCCTGCTGTTCCAAAACTATCAGCTGTTTCCCAACATGACGGTGGCCGATAACGTGTGCGCCGGCGTAAAGGATGTGGGCGACGCCGCGGCGCGCAAAAGGCTTGCCGAGCGCTATCTGGGCATTTTCGGTCTGGCCGATTTTGCCGACCGCTATCCCGCGCGCCTCTCGGGCGGCCAGCAGCAGCGCGTGGCGCTCGCGCGCATGGTGGCGGCGCACCCGGGCATCTTTATGTTCGACGAGCCCATGAGTGCGCTCGATGCCTACCTTAAGAACGCGCTCGAGCAGAACATGCTCGACCTGTTCGATGTGTGCAACCGCACCGTGCTCTACGTGAGCCACGATATCGACGAGGCGTGCCGTCTGTGCGAGCGCATCTGCGTTATGCATAACGGGCATGTGGAGGAGATCGGCTCCGTCGAGGACGTGGTCCGCCGTCCGCAGACGCTGGCGGCACTGCGCCTGACGGGCTGCAAGAACACAAGCCGGGCGCGCAAGATCGGCGACGAAGAAGTTGAGGCCCTCGACTGGGGCATGACCTTTAACGTGGGTCGCGAGGTTCCCGATGACGTGGCATATCTGGGTATTCGTGCGAGCTACTTCCATGTGGACAACCGTGCCGAGCGGGGTCGCAACAGCTACGATTTGCACGTGGCGCGCGTGAGCGATTCGCGTTTTGAGCGCCTGGTGCTGTTGGATGCGCCGCGGGCCGATGCGCCCACGCGTCTGCAGTGGAAGGTCAACAAAGTGGGCATGCCTGTCGACGAGCTACCGCAAGCAGGCGAGACGCTGCGCATGCATTTTGATGCCAGCAGGATCCATTTGGTTTGTCGATAGCGCCGGGTAATGCCGTCGGGGATATAAGCCTCGGCGGCTTTGTTTTTACCGTTCGCCGAATGGGGAATGACAAACTCTTATCAAGCAAGATAATAATTTATTAAACGACGGCACACGACGCTGTCGTACGAATGTCAACGGTGTTCGCATGGTCGATGACCGTTGATATAGTTGACCTTAACTTGTAAAGGAGGGTGCGCACATGCCGCAGACGACATACATTCGCCGCGTTGCCGCGCGCGCCCTGTATATGGCTCGGAGTCGCATATGAGCAGGTATGTTCACGGCTCCGGGAGAGACGACGCACAACTAAATAACCGAACGCAAGGCAGGTTCCCCAAAATTCCGGGTTTAGGCGCGGCTGGGTTTTCGCCACCCACCGTGCAGCAATACCGTAGCTATTCATTTTTGGTTCGAGAGGGGAACCGTTATGGCTGAAGAATTTGATTTCCATCCGATGTGGGAGAGCCTCGGCATGAATCTTGCCGACCACGACATGCTGCTGGGTGCCGTGGGCCAGATGTACGGCGATATGTTCCTGTCGCAGAACAATCGCCCCAAGTCCACGTCCTACCTGGACTTTGTGGCCACCAACATCCATAGCGGCCGCATTAAGGAGATGCTCGACAAGAAGGAGGCTGGCGAGGCCACCAAGATCGTGGGTTCGTTCTGCGTGTACGTGCCCGAGGAGATCGTACTTGCCTGCGACGGTATCCCCGTGGGTCTGTGCTCTGGTGCCGATTGGGCAGCCGATAGGGTCGAGGAGCACCTGCCGCGCAACACCTGTCCGCTTATCAAGAGCTTTGCCGGCTTTAAGCTGGGCGAGGTCTGCCCCTACATTGAGTCGAGTGACCTGGTGGTAGGCGAGAACACCTGCGATGGCAAGAAGAAGGCCTACGAGTTCTTTGCAACGCAAAAGAACATGTACGTCATGGATATTCCCAACGTGCACGACGAGTCGACGCTCGTGACCTGGAAGGCCGAGGTCAAGAAACTCGCCGCCAAGATCGAGGAAGAGTGCGGCGTCAAGATTACGCCCGAGCGTCTGAAGGCTGCCATCCACGCCGTCAATGAGAAGCGTCGCGCCCTGCAGCGCCTCGCTGCGACCCGCGCTGCCGACCCTGCGCCCATCAGCGGTCTCGACAGCCTGCTGACCGTTCAGGCCGCCTTTATGGACGACACACCGCGTCTGACCGGAGCCATCAACGATATGGCGGCTGAGTGCGAGCAGCGTGTCGAGGCCAGCGAGGGCGTGGCACCCAAGGGGACCAAGCGCATCCTGTACACCGGTACGCCCATGGCCGTGCCCAACTGGAAGCTGTTCAACCTTATCGAGAAGGCCGGCGGCGTTGTGGTAGGCGAGGAGTCCTGCACGGGCTCGCGCTACTACAAGGACCTGGTCGACGAGTCCGGCGAGACGGTTGACGAGATGCTCGACGCCATCGCCGAGCGCTACTTTAAGATCAACTGCGCCGTCTTTACGCCCAACGATCAGCGTATGAAAGACATTGTCCAGATGGCCCAGGACCTACATGCCGACGGCATCGTCGACGTGGCTCTGCAGTTCTGCACGCTCTACGAGATGGAGTCGTTTGCCGTGGAGAAGGCTGCCGAGGAGGCAGGCATTCCGTTTATGCACATCACGACAGACTACGCCGGCGAGGATGCAGGCCAACTGCAAACCAGGATTGAGGCTTTCTTGGAAACCATTTAGGGCTATCCGGTCCAGCGGCTTCCCCAAGCACCCGATCTTGCCGTTCAAACCATCGCTTGCATACCAAAGTACGCGGCGCTCCTCTTTCACGGCAACCTCGGGCACCTGGGAAAGCCGTTTCCTTGGTTGGTTAAAAGGTTTGTTAAGGAGTTATATGTCGGAAAATATTGAGCAGCCGTTGCCGTCCACGTTTGAGGAGTTCAACGAGCAACGCAAGGCGGCGTTTATTCGCGTCAAGGATTATAAGCAGGCGGGTAATCGCCTGGTCGGTTTTCTGTGCAGCTACACGCCGCTCGAGATTATCGATGCCGCGGGGGCTGCGAGCGTGGCGCTGTGCGGCACGTCCGACGAGGTGATTCCCGAGGCCGAGAAGGTGCTGCCGGCAAACCTCTGCCCGCTCATCAAGTCGACGTACGGTTTTGCCTATTCGCAAAAGTGCCCGTTTACGTACTTTAGCGACATGATCATCGGCGAGACCACCTGCGACGGCAAGAAGAAGATGTACGAGCTACTCAACGAGCTTAAGCGCACGCACATTCTGCACCTGCCGCAGGGTCGCGATCGCGCCTACGAGCGTGAGGGCTGGTACGAGGAGTGCCGTCTGCTCAAGGAAGAGCTCGAGAACTTCTACGGCATCACTATCACCGATGACGACCTGCGCGTCGCCGTCCGTCGTCGCAATCGCCTGCGTGCTGCCCAGCTCGAGATGTTTGCGCTGCAGGCCAACCAGCCGGCGGCTATGAGCGGCGTCGACCTGATGAGCACCATGTTTGCCGGTACGTTCAGCTTTGATATCGAGGCCTATACGCAGCAGCTGGAGCAAAAGGTTGTCAAGCTGCGCGAGGCCTACGACGCGGGCGAGCGCCCGGTTGCGGCGGATGCCAAGCGCATTCTGATTACCGGCTGCCCGGTGGGCGGCGTGATCAACAAGATTGGCCGCACCATCGAGTCCAACGGCGGCGTGGTTGTGTGCATGGACGACTGCTCGGGCGAGCGCACGGCGGCCATGATGATCGACCCGGAGGCTCCCGACATCCTGCGCGCTATTGCCGACCGCTACCTGGATATCAACTGCTCGGTCATGACGCCCAACGACGGACGCATGGAAAACACCTTGGCCATGTGCGAGAAGTATCACGTCGATGGGGTAGTGGAGAGCGTGCTGCAGGCCTGCCACACCTTTAACGTGGAGAGCGCGCGCATGCAGGAGGCCGTCGAGGGTGCGGGTATTCCGTATATGAAGATCGAGACCGACTACAGCAACGGTGACATGGGCCAGATCGAGACCCGCATCGCCGCTTTTATCGAGACCCTGTAGGACGAACGCGGCAAGGGGACAGCCGCTTTGCCGCATAGAAGGAGGATGCCGTGGTTGGCATTGGTATCGACATAGGCTCGACGGCCGCGAAGGCTGCGGTTGCGGAGACGGATGGCGCCATTGCGTGGACCTGCGTCATGCCGACGGGATATTCGTCGGTCGATGCGGCCGAGCGTCTGCGCGGCGAGCTTGCCGCGGCTGGCTATGACGTGGCTGCCGACGACGTGCGCGTGATCGCGACTGGCTACGGCCGTGTCGCCGTGCCCTATGCGCACAAGGTCGTGACCGAGATCACCTGCCACGGTACCGGTGCCGTACGTCTGTTTGGCGACCACGGCACCGTGATCGATGTGGGTGGTCAGGACACCAAGGTCATTCAGCTTAAAAGTGGCCGCGTGGCCAAGTTTGCCATGAACGACAAGTGCGCCGCCGGCACGGGGCGCTTTTTGGAGATCATGGCCGACCGCCTGGGCATTACCCAGCAACAGATGGCCGACCTGGCGCGTTCCGGCGAGCCTACCAAGATCAGCAGCATGTGCACGGTGTTTGCCGAAAGCGAGGTCATCAGCCTCATCGGTCGCGGTGAGCCGCGCGAGAACATTGCGCGTGGCGTGATCGACAGCGTGGTTTCGCGCGTGGTGACCATGGCCGGGCAGGCCGCGGGCGCCCCGTACTACCTGACCGGCGGCCTGTGCGAGAACGCCTTCGTGGTGGAGCGGTTGGGCGAGCTGCTGGGGTCGCCGGTGACCACCTCACCCCAGGCTCGCTTTGCCGGTGCCATCGGCGCGGCGATTCGCGCACAGGCGCTCAATTAATGCATCCGTCGCAGGCTCGCATTCATGCGTATACTGGGAGAAAATGATTGACCGATGAGAGGAGGTATCGATGGCTGACGATCAGATTAAGCTCACGTCTATGACGGCCGCGAGCGGTTGAGCTGCTAAGCTGGCTCCCGGAGCCCTCGCCCAGGTCCTGGGCGACTTGCCCAATGTGCATAACGACAACCTGCTCGTGGGGTTCGATACCTCCGACGATGCGAGTGTCTTCCGCGTAGGGGAGAACCTGGGGCTCGTGCAGTCCATCGACTTCTTCCCGCCGATGGTCGACGACCCGTTCCTGTTTGGCCAGATCGCCGCAGCCAACTCGCTGTCGGACATCTACGCCATGGGCGGGCGGCCGAGCCATGCCATGAACTTGCTGTGCATCCCGAGCTGTCTGGGCGTCGAGGTCGCCGGTCAGATTCTGGCGGGCGGCGCAGACAAGTGCGTCGAGGCGGGTTGCTCCATCGCGGGCGGCCACACCATCAACGACGACGAGCCCAAGTACGGCCTGTCCGTGAGCGGCTTTGTCGCGCTCGATCGCATGCTCGCCAACAGCGGTGCATGCGTGGGCGATGTTCTGCTGCTGACCAAGGCGATCGGCTCGGGCATTATCACCACGGCCATTAAGGGCGAGCTCATCGAGCAGGACGAGGCCGCGGCCATGTTTGACTCGATGCGCACCCTCAACGAGGCTCCGATTCGTCTGGCCGAGGGACTTGAGCTTCACGGCTGCACCGACATTACGGGCTTTGGTCTGATCGGGCACGCGTGCGAGATGGCCGAGGGCTCGGGCGTGCAAGTTGAGCTTGCGTCGGGGGCGGTACCGCTCTTTGACCAGGTGCTCGACATGGCGCGTCTGGGCATTATCCCCGCGGGCTCCTACCGCAACCAGGACTTCTTTGACCCGCGCGTGGCTGCCGACGAGGACCTGGAGCCGGGCATGCTGGATGCGCTGTACGATCCGCAGACGTCTGGTGGCCTGCTTATCGCGGCACCTGCTGCCGATGTGGATGAGCTTGCGCGCCGTCTGCATGCCGAGGGTCGCATCGCCGCCGTCGTCGGTCGCGTGTGCGAGCCGGTGCCAGGCGGTCCTGCCGTTCGCGTTGTGCATTAAGGAAAACCGTTTATGCGACCGCCTACTGTTCTGGGCGGTCCCTTTTGAAAGGAAAAACTATGTCTACCAAGATTGAAGTCAATGCCATGGGCGATGCCTGCCCGCTGCCCGTCGTCAAGACGCTCAAAGCTCTGAAGCAGCTCGATGGCGAGGGCACCGTCGTGACCTCGGTCGATAACGAGACCGCCGTCAAGAACATCTCCAAGATGGCGCAGGAGAAGGGTTGCACGGCCTCGGTCGAGAAGGTTTCTGACGCCGAGTGGCACGTGACCGTGGCGACCTCTGGCGCCGTTGCCGTGGCCGATCCCGAGCAGGATGGCGCTGTCTTCTGTGATGCCAGCGCCGGCAAGGGCAAGCTCGTCATTTCCGTCTACACCGACTGCATGGGCCGTGGCGACGACGAGCTGGGCCACAAGCTCATGAAGGCCTTCATCTTTGCCGTGACGCAGCAGGAGGGGCTGCCCGCGACTATGCTGTTCTACAACGGCGGTGCCAAGCTCACCGTAGAGGGCTCTCCGGTGCTCGACGACCTGAAGGGCCTGGCCGAGCAGGGTGTCGAGATTCTCACCTGCGGTACCTGCCTCGACCACTATGGTATTAAAGACCAGCTTGCGGTGGGCGAGGTCACCAACATGTACGTGATCGTGGAGAAGATGGAGCAGGCTGTGCGCGTTGTGCGCCCGTAGCGTATTGGTTGGAGTTGCCATGAGGGAGAAGCGCCCGGCGCTTGTCATCACGTTTCCCACCACGGCGGCCGCCATGGGTTGCGAGTCCCTGTGCATCGAGCGCGGCCTTCCCGGGCGAACGATTCCCGTGCCCGGGGAGGTCGCTGCCGGCTGCGGTTTGGCGTGGAAGGCGTTGCCTGCCGATGAGGAGCTGCTGCGCGCCGAGCTTACCGCAGCGGGTATTCCCACCGAGGGCTTTACGGTGATTGATATGTGGGAGGTCGTGCGATGATCTATCTAGATAACGCGGCGACGACCATGTACAAGCCGCAGGCGGTCATCGATGCCGTGACGCAGGCGATGTGCTCGCTCGGCAATGCCGGGCGCGGCGCCACGTCGGGTGCCCTCGATGCCGCTCGTACGATTCACGCTTGCCGTGCCAAGCTCGCGCGCCTTTTGGGTTGCCCGCGTGCTGACCATGTCTGTTTTACGCCCAACTCCACCGCGGCGCTCAACACCGTCATCAACGGGGTGGTGCGCCCCGGCGACCGCGTGGTCACAACGGTGCTCGAGCACAACTCCGTGCTGCGTCCGCTCAATCGCCTGGCGACGGAGCGGGGTGTGACGGTTGAGCATGCGGGTTGCGATGCGAGCGGCGTGCTCGACTATGATGAGCTCGAGCGGTTGGTCACGCCGGGCACGCGTGCCGTGGTGGTGACGCACGCCTCCAATGTGACCGGCAACGCGGTCGACGTTTCGCGTGTGGCTGCCATCGCCCATGCGGCAGGTGCGCTTGTGATCGTTGATGCCTCGCAGTCTGCCGGTACGGCGAAGATTGACATGGATGCCATGGGACTCGACGTCGTGTGCTTTACCGGCCACAAAGGGCTCATGGGACCTCAAGGCACCGGCGGCCTGGCCGTGGCGGAGGGTGTTGACGTGGCTCCGTGGGCCATGGGCGGCACGGGCGTGCACAGCTTCAATGCGCTGCAGCCGCTTGAGTGGCCCACGCGACTTGAGGCGGGCACGCTCAACGGTCACGGTATCGCGGGCCTTTCTGCCGGTCTCGACTTTATCGAGGCACAAGGCGGGGTTGAGGCGATTGCGGCGCATGAGCGCTCGCTTGCAGAGCGCTTCCTCGCCGGTGTTCGCGAAATCCCCGGCATTGCGCTCTACGGTGCGTTTGACCAGCCGATGCGCTCGGCGATCGTCTCACTCAACGTGGGTGATATCGACTCTGCCGAGATCTCGGACGCGCTCATGCAGGGGTGGGGGATTGCGACGCGCCCCGGCGCCCATTGTGCCCCGCTCATGCACCGCGCGTTAGGTACCGAGCGCCAAGGTGTCGTTCGCTTCTCGTTTGGGTATTTCAACACGACCGAAGAAGTCGAGACGGCTATCGATGCTCTGTGCGATTTAGCCTGCTAAAGCTGCTAGAGCGTATATACTTGCGGGACGGGTCTTTTGCCCGTCCCGTTTTTGTTTCGACCCGAAAGGTGGTTCTATGGCCTCCTCCGCGCCGCGCGGTCTGCGCTCCGACCATGTCGTCACCGTCGGCATCGCCCTGTTCTCGATGCTCTTTGGCGCTGGCAACCTCATTATTCCGCCGCTGCTGGCGCTGCAGGCAGGTTCTGCCACGCCGGTCGCCATGCTCGGCTTTCTGATTGCCGCCATCGGCCTGCCCGTCATGGGCTTTATCGCCGTGGCACTTGCCGGAACGGCGCGCGAGCTTGCCGGCCGCGTGCACCCCAAGTTTGGTGAATTCTTCGTTGCGGCAGTCTACCTGGCCATCGGTCCGTGCCTGGCTATTCCGCGCACGAGCTCCACGGCCTTCGAGATGCTGGTGCCGCTGCTGCCCGAGGGCGTTTCGCTCGGCACGGCACGTCTGGTGTTTGCCATCGGGTTCTTCGTCGTCGCGTTTGTGCTCACGCTGCGCCCGGGCGTCATCACACGCGTGCTCGGCCGTATTACGGGCCCCGCGCTCATTGCACTCATCGTGCTGGTCGTGGGTGCCGCCGTGGTCTCGCCGCTGGGTCCCGCTGCCGCGCCGCAGGCTCCCTACAATGCCGGTGCTGCCGTGCAGGGCTTTTTGACCGGCTACCAGACCATGGATCTGCTCGCGTCTCTCGCCTTTGGCATTATCATCGCCGAGACCATCCACGAGCTGGGCGTGACTGATGACAAGCGCGTGGCCTTTGAGATTTCGCGTTCGGGTGTGATCGCCGGCGTGCTCATGGCCATCATCTACTGCGGCTTGGGCCTTGCCGGTATGCAGCTCGGCACCGTGATGCCTGACGCTACCAACGGCGCCGCCATCCTCGCCCGTTCGGCCTCCATGCACTTTGGTCTTGCCGGCACGGTCGTGGTCTTTGCGATCTTCTTCCTCGCCTGCATGAACGTGTGCATTGGCCTTATCAGCTGCTGCTCGCGCTACTTCTGCGAGACGTATGTGGTCGAAGGGGGAGCAGAGGCCTACGAGGAGGCCATGCGCCGTCCCTTTGCGGTTCTCGCCTTTGTGTTCGCAGCGTTTTCGTGCGTGCTTTCCAACGTGGGCCTCGACATGATCCTCATGTTCTCGGTGCCCATGCTCAATGCCTTGTATCCCGTCGCCATCGTGCTGGTGCTTATGGGCCTGGTGCACGGTTTTTGCGATGCGCATCCGCAGGTGTGGGTTTGGGTCGGCGGCGTGGTTGCTGTGCAGAGTGTGATCACCTCGGTCCGCGATGCGTTCTTTGCGGGCGCATGGCTGCCGTTCGATGCGTTGCCGCTGGCAGATATCGGTGCTGCGTGGGCACCGGTTGCTGTGGTGGCGTTTTTGATCGGTCTGGTTCATAGCCAGTTTGTCGCACATTCGAGGAGCTAAGGCATCAATGCTTGCACAGGCGGGGAGTCTCCCCTATAATTTCCTTCGCTTTGGGACACGCAAGGTTTAGACCTTAGCTGCTCAACACCTTCGGGACGTGGCGCAGTTTGGTAGCGCGCCTGCTTTGGGAGCAGGATGTCGCAGGTTCAAATCCTGTCGTCCCGACCATATCTTGCGGGCGTAGTTCAATGGTAGAACCCCAGCCTTCCAAGCTGATGACGCGGGTTCGATTCCCGTCGCCCGCTCCATAGGATAGTTTTAACGGCTTTGGCTCCTTTTAGTGCCAGAGCCGTTTTCATAAGTGCGCGTGGTGACGGGAATCGATGCCGCCCCACGCCCACAACGCCGCGATGAAATAGTTCCTGTTTTTAGGCTTTTGATGGCCATTTAAGAACTATTTCACCGCAACTTAGGAGGGGATGGGGCTGAGGGGCGGGCGATGCCGTTGCCTGTCGGTTAGTGGCGGGATTGGTGGCGGAGCTTGTCGATGGTGGAGTCGGTGCTGTGGCTGCGGGCTTCGACAGCGGTTTGGCGCTTGCGGCGGTAATCGATCATGCCTTGGATGATGGGCTTGCCAAAGCTCACGACATCATCGTTGTAGATGGCGGTTCAGGCTGCGAGGAGGCAGTCGGTAAAGTCCATATGGGTCTTGCCAAAGAGTTTGACGGCAAGGGCGACAACGGTGGGCTCGTCGACCATGACGTCATCGAGCAACCTTTTCATGGCCGCAGCAATTTCAACGCGGGGAACCTTATAGACGTCGCGCAGCGTGACCACGACGCGCGTGATGATTTCGGGGTAGACACGTGCGGTGCGCGTGGCGATGACCTTGGCGGCGCGCGGTGACAGGACCTCGTCGTCGTCAAGCAGGTAGCGAAGGATGACGGTCTCGTCGATGATGGTGCTACTCATGGATATCTACTTCCTCGGGACCCAAAACCGACTCGTCGCTTTCTGTGGCTAGGTATTCAATCCAGGCATTGCGCTCCTCGGAGCGGCGATTGGGGTCCCCATATGCTTTGAGCAGTCCATAGGCGGCCGTGCCGTCCTTGGAGCGCACGGCGACCGGCTGAAAGGGGAGCTTGCGCATCAAAATACTCTGCGCGACAAATAGACGGACAGCCTCGGCGAGCGATGTGCCCATGGCGTCGTAGAGACGCTCGGCATGCTGCTTGTCTTCCTCGCGAATGCGCACCTGCAGGATGGCTCGTTTTTGAGTCGATGACATCACTGGCCTCCCTTAATGAGCGTGCAATATGAATGGTCAAATACAACATTGACTAATAATAGCCAATCTTATAACCACTGCTTTATTGCACTCAAGTTAATGAGCGCGAAATATATATCAAACGTATTACATCCTTTATAAACGAGCGTGAAATCTCCCCTGGATGTACGCATGTAATACACTCACCTTTATAGCTTCTAGAGAATAATTCCAACCTGCCAAAACCCCTGCAATACACCCGTATTGCAGGGCCTATGCTCAAGTTTGCCCCCTGCAACTGCGTATATTTAACCTGTATATCGTTGGAGGAATTCTATCGAAGTGCCTGTTTCGCCGCATGCACTCGATACGCCGATGCCGGACCACGGGCGGTCCGGGGCAACGTCGGCAGGGTCTCTCCGGCATGGGATTCAGGAGGGAGTGAACAACATGGGCAATAAACGAGTCGTGGCTGATTCTTCACGCTGCATTGGGTGCCAAACCTGTATGGCGGCGTGCATCGAGGCACACGATATTCCCGGCAACATCGCCGCACCTCGCTTGCGCGTAACGCGCACCTACGAGATCTCCGCGCCGGTGGCATGTCACCACTGCGAGGACGCTCCGTGTGCGAAGGCCTGTCCTACGGGCGCCTTGTTCTTTGATCCAAAGAACCATCGCATCGGCGTCAACGAGGACAACTGCATCGGCTGCAAGAGCTGCGTCATGGCATGCCCCTTTGGCGCCGTGAGCGTGGCGACCACGCAGGTTCCGGTCTTGATGGGCGACGTTCGCGTGGGTTCGCAGACCAAGAGCTTCGTGCTCAAGTGCGACCTGTGCGTGGACCGTCCCGGCGGTCCGGCGTGTGCCGAGGCGTGCCCGACCAAGGGCCTCACCCTGGTGGACGAGGAGCGTCTGGCAGAACTGACTGCCGAGCGTGCCCGCGCCACCATCGAAAACGAGGCGTAAGCGTCGGACGACAGGCCCAATGATTGTCAAATAAGTACCGAGCATTCGGTAGCAGAGAAAGGAAGGAGGGTGTCATGGAGAAGCATAAAGTGATCTGCCCGTACTGCGGCGCCGGTTGCCAGTTTAACCTCTTGGTCCAAAACGGCCAGGTCGTGGGTACCGAGCCGCTCAACGGCATCACCAACCAGAGCGAGCTGTGCCTTAAGGGCATGAGCGGCTACGACTTCATCAACGACACCAAGATCTTGACTCCTCGCGTACTGCACCCGATGATCCGCCGCACCAAGGGCGCGGATCTTGAGCGAGTAAGCTGGGACGAGGCACTGGATTTCACCGCATCTAAGATGCAGGCCATAATTGACGAATATGGTCCTAACGCTGTCATGACCACCGGCTCTTCGCGAGGCGGCGGCAATGAGGCGAACTACGTCATGCAGAAGTTTACGCGTGCGTGCATCGGCACCCACAGCGTGGACAACTGCGCCCGTACTTGACACGGCCCTACTGTCCTCGGTCTGATGGACACGGTTGGTTCAGGTTGCATGTCATGCTCCATCCCCGGTATGGAGGATGCGGGCTGCATTTTCCTCTTCGGCTATAACCCTGCCGATTCGCACCCCATCGTCGCAAGGCGTATCGTGCGAGCCAAAGAAAAGGGTTGCAAGATCATCGTCGCCGACCCGCGCCATATCGAAACCGCGCGTATCGCCGATCTCTACCTTCCGATCAAGAACGGTTGCAATGTTGCGTTCCTCAACGCCTTTGCCAACTGTCTGGTCAACGATGGCCTCTACGACAAGGAATTCGTCGCCGAGCACACGAACGGCTTTGACGAGTGGTGGGAGACCATCAAGAACTACACTCCCGAATCCGTACAGGACATCACGGGTGTTGAGCCCGCGTTGATCCACCAAGCTGCCGAGATGTACGCCACGGCGAAGCCCTCTGCCATCATTGGCTGGGGTATGGGCGTATGCCAGCAGAAGCAGAACCTGAAGACGGTGCACACCATCGCCTCCATCGCCTGCGTTGCCGGCCAGATCGGCAAACCCAATTCCGGCCTCGCGCCCGTGCGTGGCCAGAATAACGTCCAGGGCTCCTGCGATATGGGCATGCTGCCCAACCTGTACCCTGGCTACCAGAAGGTCACCGACCCGGCAGTGCGTGCCAAGTTTGCCAAGGCTTGGGGCGTGCCCGAGGAAAAGCTCCCGCTCGAGGAGGGCTACAAGCTCACCGACCTGGGCCACCTGGTCGACGAGGGCAAGGTGCACTGCTTCTACAACTACGGCGAGGACCCGGTGCAGACCGAGCCCGATTCGGCCGGTATGCGCAAGACGCTCTCCGAGCTGGATCTGTTCATTTGCCAGGACATCTTTATGACGCAGACGACCATGCTCGCCGACGTCATCCTGCCCGCTACCTCTTGGGGCGAGCACGAGGGTGTCTTTACCGCATCCGACCGTAGCTTCCAGCACTTTGACGCGGCCGTTCCGCCCAAGGGCGAGTGCCGTCACGACTGGGAGATCTTCGCGGACCTGTCTACGCGCATGGGCTACCCCATGCACTACGACAACACCGAGCAGATCTGGAACGAGTGCATTAGCCTGTGCCCCAACTTTGTGGGCGCGACCTACGAGAAGATGGCTCCCGAGGGCGGTTACGCCCAGTGGCCCGTCAAGAGCACCGATGTGAACGACCACGGCACGGCCGACATGTTCGCCGGTGGCAAGTTCACCACCAAGGACGGCCGCGCCAACCTGATGGCGCACGACTGGGAGGCGCCCTCCGAGCTTCCCGACGATGAGTACCCGCTCATCCTGTGCACCGTCCGCGAGGTCGGCCACTACAGCTGCCGCTCGATGACCGGCAACTGCAAGACGTTGGCGCTGCTCGCCGACGAGCCCGGCTTTGTCCGCATGAATCCCACGGACGCCCAGGCGCGCGGCATCAAGAACGGCGACATCGTCTCGATCCACAGCCGCCGCGGCCAGGTATACAGCCGCGCCGACGTGAGCGACCGTATCAACAAGGGCACGGTCTATATGACCTACCAGTGGTGGATTGGCAAGTGCAACGAGCTGACCATTCACAAGGTCGACCCGGTCTCGCATACGCCCGAGGACAAGTTCTCCGCCTGCCAGGTCGACGCTATCGCCGACCAGGTCTGGGCTGAGGGCGAGGTCGAGCGTCAGTACACCGAGCTCAAGCAGGCTCTGGTGGACGCCGCCGCTCCTCAGGACGTTGAGCCCGGCGCCGCCAAGTTCGACGACGAGACGCACGTGAATCAAATCGTGTAGTCCCGTTCTCGTTGGCTTTTTGGGCCGGGCGTCCCGTACGTTCGGGAGCCCGGCCCGTTATTTTGAAAGGAAGTGGGGATGAACCGCTTCATCGACATCAACCCGGAGAGGTGCATCGGCTGCGGAACATGCCAGTCCGCCTGTGCCGACGCCCACCGGATGCAGGGTCTTCAGGATACGCCGCGTCTGGCGCTCGTGAAGACCGGCGGTATTTCGGCCGCCCTTGCCTGCCACCATTGCGAGGGTGCCCCCTGCGCCGAGGTTTGCCCGGTGAATGCCATCGAGCACGATGGCGATCGCATCCACGTCAAGGAGCAGGAGTGCATCGGGTGCAGGCTGTGCGCCATCGCGTGCCCCTTCGGAGCCATCCATCCCGATGGCACGTCTATCGCCGGTGTCGCAGGCATGTGCGACCCGACGCCTTCGTATCCTAAGTCCCTGAGCAGCCTGCTTACGTGGGCTCCCGGCCAGTACACCTGCGCTGTCAAGTGCGACCTGTGCGCCTTCGATCCGGACGGCCCGCATTGTGTGGCGGCGTGCCCCACCAAGGCGCTGACCGTCATGGGCGGCGCGGCCGATCGCGAACTCGACGAGGCCAAGCGCCTGCGCTCGATCGAAAACGGTCCGTCCGTCGACGTTACCGCTGTGGCCCAGGGTCTGTCCGAGAAAGCAGAAGGGAGCGTAAACAATGGATAGCATGACGCTGTTTATCGCATCGCTTGCCGTCTCGTGCATCGGTGCGCTCGCCTCGGTTCTGCTGATCAAGGCCGATAACGCCGCCAAGACCGCCGGCTGCCTTATCGGCGCCGTCGCCGCGGTGCTTTCGTTTGTGGCTGGTATCCAGGCCGTGCTGGGCGATGTCACGTCGGTCGACACCATCGTGTTCTTCCCGTTTGCCCATTTCCAGCTGCTGCTCAATCAGCTGTCCGGTCTGTTCGTGGCGCTCATCTCGGTGCTCGCGTTTGCCGGTTCGATCTACGGTCTCAACTACTTTGATGAGTACCCGGGCAAAAAGGGCCGCGCCGGCTTCTTCTTTAACACCTTCGTGGCGTCCATGATGCTCGTCATCACCGCCGATAACGTGTTTTGGTTCCTGGTCGCCTTTGAGCTCATGTCGCTGACCTCGTACTTCCTGGTCGTGATCGAGGAGAACGAGAACTCCATCCACGGCGGTTGGCTCTACTTTGTGATCGCGCATGTGGGCTTTGTGCTCATCATGGCGAGCTTCCTCACCATGACCAACTTCGCCGGTGGCTCGTTTGCCTTTGCGGATTTCCGCGCCACGCAGTTTAGCCCCGCGGTCGCATCCGTGTGCTTCGTGCTCGCCTTCTTTGGCTTTGGCGCCAAGGCCGGTATCATCCCGCTGCACGGCTGGCTGCCCAAGGCACATCCCGAGGCGCCGTCCAACGTGTCTGCCCTCATGTCCGGCGGCATGATCAAGATCGGTATCTTCGGCATCCTCAAGGTTGGTCTCGACCTGCTCTCCGCCTCGGGCGTTCAGGTCTGGTGGGGCCTTATGGTCATGGTCTTCGGTGCGATCTCGTCGGTCCTCGGCGTGGCCTTCGCCCTGCAGGAGCATGACATCAAGCGCCTGCTGGCCTATCACTCTGTCGAGAACATCGGCATCATTCTGCTCGGCGTCGGCGCTTCCATGGCCGCCATGGCGCTCAACTCTGTCGGCATCGCCGTCCTGGCTCTGATGGCCGCCCTCTACCACACGTTTAACCACGCGATGTTTAAGGGCGAGCTGTTCTTGGGCGCCGGTGCGCTGCTGTACTCCACGGGTACGCGCAATATGGAGAAGATGGGCGGCCTGTTCCGTCGTATGCCGGCAACGGCCATCTGCTTCCTCATTGGCGCGCTTGCCATCTCGGCCATCCCGCCCTTCAACGGCTTTGTGTCCGAGTGGTTTACCTACCAGTCGCTGTTTAATGCCGCTATGCAGGGTGACAAGGCCGTCATGATCGTGGCCGTGTTCGCTGCCGTCGCGCTTGCCATTACCGGCGCACTGGCCGTCACGTGCTTCGTCAAGGCCTATGGCGTCTCCTTTGCCTCCGCGCCCCGCTCCGAGGCCGCGGCTAATGCCAAGGAGGTTCCCGCCCCCATGGTGTTTGCGCAGGGCCTGCTCGCGGCCATCTGCGTCGTGCTGGGCATTGGCGCTCCCGTGCTCGCGCCCGTGCTGGTCGATGTCGCCGCGTCTGTGCTGCATCCGTACGGTGGCGTGTTTGCCGCCGAGGGCATGGAGCTCATGAACCAGTACTCCGGCGCTGCCACCTCCACGCCCGCGATCGCCATTGCGCTCGTGGTGCTCGTCGGTCTTGCCTGCGGTTATCGCAAGCTCAAGACCGTCGGCAAGGTGCAGAAGTCCCAGCCGTGGGCATGCGGTTATGCTCCCAACGAGCATATGCCCGTCGTGGCCACGACCTTTGCCTCCGAGGTGTCCTGGTTTATGCAGCCGCTCTACACGCTGCGCGACCGCTGCACGGACGTCTGCTGGTCCATCGCGCACTTTTTCCAGAAGCTCACCGGTGTTGCCGAGGCTGTGGAGCCCGTACCCGACAAGGTTCTCGTCGATGCCCCGCATAAGGGTGTCGAGAAGCTCGCCGACCTCGCGACTAAGCTCGAAGGCGGCAACTACAGCATCTATATCTGCTACATCGTCGCGGCACTCGTGGTGTTCCTCGTGCTCGCCGTGCAAATGGGTTAAGGAGGGGAGAGCATGAACAACATCGTACTTGCCGTTCTGCAAGGCGTGGTCGTTATGGCCGTCGCGCCGTTCTTCTCCGGTCTCGGCCGCGTGATCCGCGCCAAGATGCACAACCGTCGCGGCCCCAGCATCATGCAGGACTACCGCGACCTGGCCAAGCTCTTTGCGCGCCCCGAGTCCCAGTGCGAGGACGCGAGCTTTGCGCTGCGCATTATGCCGCCGCTGTTCTTCGCCGTCGCCTTTATGCTCGCGATGGGCCTGCCGCTCTTTACGGCACAAAGCCCCATCCCGGTCTTTGGTGACGCCATCACCATCATGTACAGCCTGGCGCTCGCCCGCTTCTTCTTCGCCCTCTGCGGTGTGGATTCGTCCAACGCCTACGCCGGTATCGGCGGCGTCCGCGAGCTGCTCATGAGCGTGCTCATCGAGCCGTCCATGCTACTGGCGCTGTTTGCCGCCGCCCTGGTGTGCGGCTCCACCGACATCGCCACCATGGGTCAGCACATCATGACGGGCGCCGTCGACGCGCCGGTCGCCGTGATCCTCGCCGGCATCGCCTTTGCGATTGCCTGCTACATGGAACTCGGCAAGCTGCCGTTTGATCAGGCCGAGGCCGAGCAAGAGCTTCAGGAAGGACCGCTCGCCGAGCTTTCCGGCCCGTCGCTTGCGATGGCCAAGCTCGCCATGTCCATGAAGCAGGTCCTGGTCGTCGCCTGGTTCTGCGCGATCTTCGTCCCCTGGGGCGAGCCCGCGACCGTGGGCGCCGCCGCCGTTCTGGGCGCAGTCATCTTCCTGGTGAAGTGCCTGATCGACTTTGTCGTGTGCGGCGTGATCGAGAACTCCTGCTCGCGTTCGCGTTTTAAGGTGCTTGGCAATCAGACCTGGGCCGTCGTGGGCATCGCCGTTCTGGCGTTTGTCTTCGTGGTCGTCGGCGTGTAGGAGAAGGGAGAAACAATGTCATTTGCAGTCAGTCTGTCCCTTCTCGGCTTGGTCGCTATCGCGGCCCCGATGGTGGCCTCGGTGCTCGTCGCCCTGTTCCCCCGTCCGTACGCCAAGTGGTTCAGCGTTTTGGGTGCTGCCGTCTCTACGGTCTGCACCATTGCCCTCGCCGCGAATTTCGCTGGCGCCGGCATGCCCGACACGCAGGTCCCCCTGATCTCGTTTGGGCAGACCCTCGTTATGGGATTCACCTTCGATCGCATGAGCACGCTGCTCGCGCCCGCCTTTGTGGGTATCGGCCTGCTTGTCGTGATCTATTCGATTCCCTATATGAGCGAGAATAACCGTGAGCATCCCGACGCACCGCGTCGTCGCTTCTACGCGTACCTCGCGACCTTTATCGGCGCCATGGCCGGCCTTGTGTACAGCTCGACCCTTTTGGGCCAGCTCGTGTTCTTTGAGATCACGGGTGCGTGCTCTTGGGGCCTCATTAGCTACTACATGACGCCTACGGCCAAGAAGGCCGGCATGAAGGCCCTGATCATCACGCATATCGGTGCGCTCGGCCTGTATCTGGGCGCCGCCATCGTGTTTGCCCACACCGGCACCTTCGCCATCACCGCGATTGCCGGCCTCGACACCAAGCTCAAGGCTATCGTCCTTTTGCTCGTGCTGTTTGCGGCCTGGGCCAAGTCCGCACAGGTCCCCATGTACATGTGGCTGCCTTCGGCCATGGAAGCGCCGACGCCTGTTTCGGCCTACCTGCATGGTGCCTCGATGGTCAAGGTCGGCGTGTGCGTGTTCGCGCGCGCACTCGTCTCTGCCGGCGAGATTCCCGAGATCGTGGGCTGGGTCGCCATTATCGACGCCATGGTCACCATGCTCTTTGGTTTCCTTATGTACCTGCCGCAAAAGGACATGAAGCGCCTGCTGGCCTTCTCCACGATCGCCCAGCTCTCCTATGTGTTCTTTGGTCTGGGCCTTTCGGTCTTTGGCAGCCAGCTGGCTTTTGATGGCGCCGTGTGCCACATCTTTAACCACGCTTTCGCCAAGACCCTGTTCTTCCTGATCGCCGGTTCGTTCTCCTTTACGCTCGGCACGCGTATGCTGCCCAAGCTTCGCGGCATCGTAAAGAAGTACCCGATCTCGGGCGTGGGCTTTGGTGTCGCGGCGCTCGCCATTGCCGGCGTGCCGCCCATGAACACGTTCTTCTCGAAGTTCCAGATCATCGCCGGCGGCTTTTCTGTGGGTGCCGGCAACGTCGCGATTCTGGTGCTCGTGTGCATCATGGTCGCCGAGACCGTCGCCACCTTTGCCTGGTTCCTCAAGTGGATGGGCTATTGCCTGCCCGGCGAGCCGAGCGAAGAGGTCGCTGCGGGTGCCCCGCTTCCCCGCGCGATGGCGTTCGTGTTCATCGTGCTCATCATCATGGTCATCGTCAGCGGCCCGCTTTCGGCCAGCTGGATCGGTTAGGAGGTAGAACGACATGGGTTATTCGATCGTCAACATCCTTGGCGGCCTTCTGATCGTCACGTCCACCATGGTGGTCGTCTCCAAAAACATCAAACATGCCATCAACTGGTATGCGGTGCAGTCGCTGGTGCTCGTGGGACTGCTCGCTACGCTCGGTGCCACTACCGGTGCGCAGGAGCTGCTTATGTGGGCCGGATCTGCCTTTATCACCAAGGTCGTCCTGGTCCCTTATATCCTCAACCGTGCGTACAAGAAGATGGGTGAGCCGAGCGACGCATCGCTCAAGGCTGGCCTTAAGCCCGCGTGGGCCATCTGCATCATCGCCGTGGAGGTCGCTATCTGCTTTGCCGTCGTGACGCAGATCAGCCTGCCCACGGCCGAGGTCGCAACGCCTGCGCTCGCTATTAGCTTCGCTCACTTCTTTGTGGGCCTCACCTGCATCATCTCGCAGCGCAACATCATGAAGCAGATCTTTGGATACTGCCTTATGGAAAACGGCGGCCATGTGACGCTCGCGCTTTTGGCCCCCACCGCTCCCGAGATCATCGAGATCGGTATCGCCACCGACGCCATCTTTGCCGTCATCATCATGTCCATCGTCGTGCGTCGCATTTGGGACGACTCCCACTCGCTCGATGCGCGCGACCTGTCCGAGCTGAGGGGGTAGTCCATGGAAACGTTGATTCTCGCCCTGCTCGCGACTCCTTTGGTGTTCTCGCTCGTCATGGCGTTTTTGCCCAAGAACACGTCCTATAACGTGTTTGCCGGTCTCAACCTGGTCTCCGTCGCAGCCGTCCTGGTGCTGTCGATTATGACGGCCGGTGACGTCCTTATGAGCGGCGACACCGCGAGCGCTTTTGGCCTGTGGTTCCACCTCGATTCGCTGGGCGCCATCTTTGTGCTGCTCATCGGCTTTATCGGTTTTCTTACGGGGCTGTTCTCGCTGCCCTATGTAAAGGCCGATATCGAGGAGGGCTCCATGCCCGCCGAGCGCGCCAAGCAGTATTTTGCGCTGTTTAGCCTGTTTGTGTTCACCATGCTGCTCGCGTGCCTGTCCAACAACATGATCCTCACGTGGGCCGCCGTGGAGGCAACCACGCTTTCCACCGTGTTCCTCGTGGGTATCTACAAGAACAAGACGGCCCTCGAGGCTTCTTGGAAGTATGCGATGGTCTGCACCGCCGGCGTGGCCTTTGGCCTGTTCGGTACGCTGCTCATCTACGCCAACGCCGCCGACGTGATTCCCAACGCCCATGAGGCCGCGTTCCTGTCGTGCGTGCTGCCGTATGCCGACCAGTTCGATCCGACGCTCATGCGCCTTGCCTTTGCGTTTATCGTGATCGGCTTTGGCACCAAGGCCGGCCTGTTCCCCATGCACACTTGGCTGCCCGATGCCCACTCCCAGGCCCCGAGCCCTGTCTCGGCCCTGCTCTCGGGCGTGCTGCTTAAGTGCGCCATGCTTGTGATCATGCGCTTCTACGGCTTTACCATCCAGGCCGTGGGCGCCGAGTATCCGCAGCTTTTGCTGTTGATCGTCGGCACGCTGTCCATTTTGGTGGCGGCACTTTCTATGTTCCGCCAGGACGACCTCAAGCGCCGCTTTGCGTACTCGTCTGTGGAGAACGTGGGCGTTATCGCCCTGTGCCTGGGTATCGGTGGACCGCTGGGTATCGCCGCGGCCCTGCTGCACTGCGTGTTCCACGGCTTTACCAAGACGCTTGCCTTCTGCGTGTCCGGCAACATCCAGCACGCCTTTGGCACGCGTAGCCTGGCTAAGATCCAGGGTGTCGTCGAGGTTGCTCCCGCAACCGCCGCGCTCGCCGTCCTGGCGCTGCTCGGTCTTGGTGCCTTCCCGCCCTTTGGTATGTTTATCTCCGAGTTCCTGACTTTTGTCGCCGGTGTTACCGCCGGTCCCATGTGGCTGGTCGTCGTGGTCGCCCTCGGCCTTACCGTGGCCATCTCCGCGCTCACCCGCATCGCACTCAAGTCGGTATTCGGCCATGCACCCCAGGGTATGGGCAAGCATGAGGCCCCGGCGCTCATGCTTATCCCCGAAATCATCCTGGCTGTCATGATCTTGTGGTTTGGCATCGCCACCCCGCTGCCTCTCGTGCACGGTGTGGAGACCGCGACCGGCATCGTGCTCGAGCAGAGCACCGAGGAACTTCACGCGACGCCGATGTACCGCGCTGTGTTCGGTACCGAGACCGCTCAGAGCGAGGTGGAGTAACGAATGATTGAAACTGAGAACAAGGTGTATGCCCGTCGCTGCGAGAGCCATGTCGAGGCCCTGCGCCGCGCCGTTCCGGGCTGCATCGAGAAGGTCGAGTGGCAGTGCGAGGACCAGCTGACGATTACCGTCAAGCAGGACAAGCTGCCCGAGGCCGTCCACTACCTGTATTACGAGCGCTACGGCTGGATTCCCGTGATCATCGGCAACGATGAGCGCAGCCTGTGCGGCCGTTACGCCGTGTACTACGTCATCTCCATGGAGGGGGAGGATCCCGGCTGGGTGACCGTGCGCACCGAGGTCGATCCCGCCAAGATGACGTTCCCGTCCGTGACGCCGTTCGTCCCCGCCTGCGTGTGGGGCGAGCGCGAGCTGCGCGACATGTTCGGCCTGATCCCCGAGGGTCTGCCCGACCGTCGCCGCCTGGTACTGCCCGATGACTGGCCCAGCGGCCTGTACCCGCTGCGCAAGGACTCCATGGACTACCGTTTCCGTCCCGCTCCCGCGAGCGACATGGAAAACTACGAGTTCTTGGCTGATACCAAGGGCAAGGAGACCACGCTTGTCCCCATGGGCCCGTTGCACATTACCTCCGACGAGCCCGGTCACTTCCGCCTGTTCGTCGAGGGCGAGACGATCGTCGACGCCGACTACCGTCTGTTCTACGTGCACCGCGGCATGGAGAAGGTCGCCGAGACGCGCCTGAACTATGATGCCGTGACGTTCCTCGCCGACCGCATCTGCGGCATCTGCGGCTGCGCCCACTCGGTGGCCTATGCCGAGGCCGTCGAGCGCGCCCAGGGCATCCATGTCCCGCCGCGCGCCCAGTACATCCGCGCTATCATGCTCGAGGTCGAGCGCCTGCACTCTCATCTGCTCAACATTGGCCTGGCGTCTCACTACACGGGCTTCGACTCCGGCTTCCAGCAGTTCTTCCGCGTCCGCGAGAAGTCCATGGACCTGGCCGAGAAGCTCTCCGGTCACCGCAAGACCTACGGCCTCAACGTGATCGGCGGCGTGCGTCGCGACATTTTGGCCGAGCAGAAGCTCTCCACGCTCACGACCATCCACCAGCTGCGCTCCGAGGTTCAGGAGCTCGTCGACGTCTTGCTCTCGACGCCCAACTTCATTGAGCGCACGAGTGGCATCGGCATCTTGGACCGCAAGATTGCACGTGACTTCTCGCCGGTCGGCCCGCTCATGCGTGGCTCGGGCTATGCCCGCGACGTGCGCTTTGACCATCCCTTCGACGGCTACGCCGATCCGGACGTCCAAAAGATGCACGCCGCTACGGCCGACACCTGCGATGCCTTCGGCCGTACCGCCGTTCGCATCCAGGAGGTCTACGATTCGATTGACATGATCGAGACCATGCTCGAGAACTGCCCGTCGGGCCCCATCCTCACCACGGATTGGGAGTACACCCCGCACAAGTACGCCATCGGTGCCACCGAGGCGCCGCGTGGCGAGGACGTGCACTGGGCGATGCTCGGCAATAACCAGAAGTGCTACCGCTGGCGCGCCAAGGCCGCTACTTACAGCAACTGGCCGGTCCTGCGCTACATGTTCCGCGGCAACACCGTGGGCGACGCGGCGCTGATCGTCGGCTCGCTCGACCCGTGCTACTCCTGCACCGACCGCGTGACGGTGACCGATGTCGCCGCCAAGCGCGACCACGTGCTCGACAAGGAGCAGTTCGAGAACGTCTGGCGCGACAAGTCGCCGCTTGCGGGCGAGGGCACCATGGCCGCTCCGCTCGATGAGGAGGCGCTCTAATATGCTGAAGCTTTGGAAGATCAACGCCAAGGCCGGCGCGCGACGGTCAAGTACCCGTTTGCGCCGTTTCCCACCAACAAGGACATGCGCGGTAAGCCCGAGCACAACGCCGAGCTCTGCATCGCCTGCGGTGCCTGCGGCGTGGCGTGCCCGGCCGATGCCATTCGCATGGACACCGACCTTGCGGCCGATACCATTACCTGGTCGATCGACTACGGTCGCTGCATCTTTTGCGGCCGCTGCGAGGAGGCCTGCCCCATGGAGGCCATCAAGCTCACCGAGGAGTTTGAGCTGGCCGTCATGAGCAAGGACGACCTCACCAGCAAGAGCGTCTATACGCTCGAGCACTGCTCGCGTTGCGGCAAGCCGTTTGCCCCGCACAAGGAGATCGACTACGCCAAGCGCCTGCTGCAAAAGGCCGGCGGCATGGAGGCCGAGCAGGCCGCCCGTACCGTCGGTATGTGCCAGGAGTGCAAGCGCGAGCTCGACGCCCTGCGCGCCGCCTCGGCCGTAAAGACCGGCAACGCTGCCGGTATGGCTGCCAACGAGACACTTGCGTCCGGCGAGCCCCAGGGCCCCGGCATGGAGTATCTGGGCGGCCACGGCGTGAACCCGGAGTATATCGACCGCGAGCTCAACCCCGATGCGCCCGAGATTCCCGCCGGTCCGGCGCCGGTCGAGGGCATCATCATGGATTTTGATACGAAGGAGGAGTAACCATGGCCGAACCCACGCTTTTGCCCGAGCGGCTTCAGTACCGCCCGACCAAGATCGAGCTCGACGAGAGCATCGAGAAGGCCAAGGCGACCCTTCTTAAGAAGATCAAGCGCTCGGTGTACGTCTACCGTGTTGACTGTGGCGGCTGCAACGGCTGCGAGATCGAGATCTTCGGTTCCATCACGCCCGTCTTCGACGTCGAGCGCTTTGGCATCAAGGTCGTGCCCTCGCCCCGTCACGCCGATGTGCTGCTGTACACCGGCGCTGTGACGCGTGCCATGCGCATGCCGGCCCTGCGCGCCTTTGAGGCCGCACCCGATCCCAAGATCGTGGTGTCCTATGGCGCGTGCGGCTGCACCGGCGGCATCTTCTACGACAACTACTGCGTCTGGGGCGGCACGGACAAGATTCTGCCGGTCGACGTCTACATCCCCGGCTGCCCGCCCAGCCCCGCGCAGACCATCTACGGCTTCGCCATGGCACTCGGTCTGCTGGACCAAAAGCTCCATGCCGAGACCACGGTGGAGGCCGCCGGCGAGCAGGCCGATATCCTGCACCCCGGCGTGCCGTACAAGCTGCGCGTTGCCATCGAGCGCGAGGCTCGCGCCATGAGCGGCTACCGTTACGGCCGCGACCTGGCCAACGAGTTTATGGATACGCTCGAGGGCGCGCCCAAGGGCGATATCCGCGGTGCCATGGCGCTGCTCATCGACAAGCAGGACGATCCGCGCCGCGTCGAGGTGTACTCGGCGCTGCAGGATCTGGTGCTGGCCGGAGGTCGCTAGATGGAGCTCACGGACCGCTCTGGTTACTTTGCGGGTCCCGGCATGCTCGGCGGCTCTTTTGGCGATGCCTCGCGCGCAAGCGACGAGGCTGCCGAGGGCGTCGCCGACCCCTGCCTGGGCCATACGCCCGACCAGGTGGTCTTCTACGAGCTCACGCGTAAGTTTGTGGAGACCGAGGAAGACGTTCCCCAGGAGGCCTGCGACGTGCTGTACTACACGCTCGCCGTGGGCCACCACACCGGCGTGCTCGATTGCTTTGAGCCGCGCCTGTCGGTGCCGGTGAACGTGTTCTATTCGCTCGTCGACGCGCTGCCGGAGGGGGAGGCCAAGACCAAGTTTGAGGCCATCCACTCCTTTGGTGAGTGCCAGCTCGACAAGGCGGCGGTGCCGTCGCTGCTCGAGGCCTGCGATGCGCTGCTCGACGAGCGCGGTTTTCGCGGTTCTGCCAAGGCCGGCATCTCGGTGTTCGATGACGACTTTGGCCTTCATGCCCAGCAGGTCGCGTTCTTAATGAAGTTTCGCGATCTGGTTGAGCGCGTTCGCGATGTGTCGGGCGTGTATCTGACGGGAAGGTTGCAGTAATGGGTCGCGTTGTGGATGGTCGTGTGAACGGCGCCCCGTTTGCGGGTATCGTGCTCACGGCGGGAAGCGTGCTGCGTGCCGACGATGCCGCTGGCCCCGTGCTCTCCAAAAAGATGGAGGACACGCCGCTTGCCGGCTGGTACACCATCGATGGCGGTCAGACGCCCGAGGATGACATCATCGAGGTCAAGCGCGAACGTCCGCCGCGTTTGGTTTTGGTCGATGCCGCCGACATGGCGCTGCCCGTCGGCGCCATCCGCTTGCTCGACAAACGTGATGTGGCCCGCAAGTCGATGTTCACCACGCATTCGCTTCCCTTGTCGATTCTGATCGAAGAGATTGAGCAATCGTGCGAAGATATCGTCTTCATAGGGATTCAGCCGGGCGATACGGAGTTTTACAACCCCATGTCCCCGGAGGTCTTTGAGGCCGTCGACGCCGTGTACGACGCCGTGGCCGCCAACGACTTTTCCCACTTTGTCCGCTTGGGGCAGGAACAATAGCAGCGCTTGTCTCTGCTGAATAGGAAAGAAGTGATTGACATGGCAGATTCCAAGGTGGAGTATCCCGCTCCCGATTGCCTGGCGCCCGCCGCGATCGAGGCCAAGACCGAGGCCGCCGGCGTGACCAAGGCTAACCTGCCGGTCGCTAAGGCCTTTCTGTTGGCAATGTTCGCCGGCGCGTTTATCGCCTTCGGCGGCCTGTTCTTTACGGTGTTTTTGAGCGACAGCACGCTGGGCTGGGGTGCCCAGCGCGTCGTGGGCGGCCTGTGCTTTTGCCTGGGCCTGGTGTTGGTGCTGGTGTGCGGCGCCGAGCTGTTTACCGGCAATTCGCTTATGGTCTGCGCACTCAAGAGCAAAAAGATCACCCTTGTCCAGATGCTTAAGGCCTGGGTCGTCGTGTGGGTCGGCAATTTTGTCGGTGCTCTGTTCATCGTCTTTTTGGTGTACATGGCCGGCATCTATAAACTCAACGGCGAGGCGGTCGCCAACTCCATGGTGAGCGTCGCCGCCGGCAAGGTGACGATCGACTGGGTGACGATCTTCTTCCGTGGCATCCTGTGCAATATCTTTGTGTGCCTGGCCGTGTGGATTGGTACTGCGGGCAAGACCGTAGTCGATAAGGTTGTGGGCATTTTGCTGCCCATCGCCGCCTTTGTGGCCTGCGGTTTTGAGCACTGCGTTGCCAACATGTACTTTTTGCCCATGGGTGCCGTGATGCACGCGTGCGGCTATGGTGCCAAGGTTGCCGGGGCCGATGCGCTCAACGTTGCGGGTATTACGTTTAACCTATCCGCCGCCACGCTGGGCAACATCGTGGGCGGCGCGGTTCTGGTCGCGCTCGGCTACTGGTTTATCTACGCCAAGAAGTCCGAGGCGTAAGGTACCGTCTGTTTGACGTTGGGCCTCCCGCGGGGCGTTTCCGTGCGGGAGGCTTTTTGGGTCTGGGGCTCGTTGCCGGGCTTTTGGCCTGTTGTGTTTGGCTGATGAAAGGGGTAATCGAGATGGCATCTGCTGTGAAGCGTGACGGTCGCGCCGTGGTGACCACATGCGGGGGATGCTATGCCGATTGCGCCTTTGCGGCCCATGTTAAGGATGGGCGTGTGGTGGCCGAGTTGCCGGTGCCGGGACATCCGTGCGCGGCGCGTGCCCTGTGCGCCCGCGGACGGCATCGCCTGGCAATGCCGTTTGACGAGCGCGATCGCATTGTGCATCCCATGCGCCGACGAACTGATGGCTCGGGGTTCGATGCGATTACCTGGGACGAGGCGTTTGCCCAGATTGCCGAGCGTCTTTTGGGGATTGTTGACGAATGCGGGCCCCGTGCGCTGGGCATGACGCTCGGCGTGCCCTCGTTCGACCGCTACTGGGCGTATCGCTTTATGCATGCGCTGGGCTCGCCCAACGTGTACGGTGCCGATGGCGCCTGCGAGGTAAGCCGACTTACCGGTTGGGAGCACAGCCTGGGCTATAGTCCCGCCTCCGACCTAGCGCACACCAATTGCATCATGTACCTTGGGCGTTCCATTGTCGATTCGTCGACGATGGGGGCCGTTGACGCGCTCAACGATGCCCGTCGCCGTGGGGCGAAGATTATCGTGGTCGACCCCCGGCGCAGCGGCTCGGCTGCGCTTGCCGACCGCTGGCTGCGCGTGCGCCCGGGCTGCGACCTGGCCTTGCTGCTGGGCATTGCGCATGTGCTCATTGCCGAGGACTTGTACGACCACGAGTTCGTGACCCGCTATACCACGGGCTTTGACGAGCTGGCGCAGGCGTCCCGTGCTTGGACGCCTGAGTGGGCCGAGTCGATGTGCGACGTGTCGGCGGACGATATCCGATCGACTGCGCGTGATCTAGCTGCCGCCGCGCCTGCTGCCGTGGTGGACGCCGGCTTTCATGGCGGCATCGGTATCGCGTATGCCAATAGCACCCAGACCGCGCGCGCGATTTGTCTGGTCGATGTGCTGCTGGGCTGCATCGGACACGCGGGCGGTGCCCTCAACCCGCCCACGCCGCTTGCTTTGGGCGATTTGGACCCTGCGCGTTTCGCGACGCCGTCGATGCCACGTGAGCCCAAGTTGGGGTCCGAGCGCTATCCACTGGTCGATCCGGTGCGCGGCCTGTGCACGACCATCGGTCAGTCGATTCTTGCTGGCGATTTGCGTGGACTCATCGTCTATGCCAGTAACCCCGGTGCGGGCTATGGCAATGCGCAGGCTTGGTTGGGTATTTTGCAGCAGCTTGACCTGCTCGTGACGATTGATATTCGCTGGTCCGAGACGGCGCGCGCTTCTGACTTCGTGCTGCCCGACGTGACGTATCTGGAGGCCGACCGCGGTGTGGGCACAGTCGTGGGCGCCAATGATTCGCGCGTGTTCTACCGCAACGCCGTGCTGCCCGTGTTACATGACGACACGCGTTCCGGTCGGGAGATTTTTGCCGGTCTGGCGCAGGCGTGTGGCGTGGGCGAGTACTTCCAGTTTACGTCTGACGATCTGGCGGCTGCCCAGGTGGCGCCTTTTGGGATCAATCTGGACGAGCTCAAGGAGCGCGGCTGGGCCGACACGGGTGTTACGTTGCCGTCGCTTACGGGCGAGCCGGCGATTCCCTTGGATAGCGGTAAAATTGCGCTGGCAAGCGACGTATGGGAACGAGCCGGCCTGGGCCGTGTACCCAACTGGATTGCTCCCATGGTGGAGCCCGGCCCGGGGATGTTTCGCCTCATTAGCGGCAACCGTCCCTTTGAGTCGCATACCTCGCGAAGGCTTGCGGCGGCCGGTGCCGCCGAGGCTGGATCGGACCTGGATGCCGTGCAGATGAATGCCGATGCTGCTGCGCACATGGGCATCGCCGACGGCGAGGTCGTCGAGCTCGTGAGCGATATGGGCCGCGATCGCGTGCGCGTGGAGATGACGCCGTATCTGCATCCGGCGTGCATCTTCACCTCGGCCGCTCCCGGCGGGCGTTCGTTTGGCGCCGATGTCGGTGGCGCTCAAGCCTTGGGCGTGGGTCCGCTCGACCATACGCCGTTGCGTTGGGACCCGTTGACGGGCGCTGCGCTCACCCAGGAAAACGCCGTTCGCGTGGAAAAGATCGCGGCACGCGAGGATAATAGCGATTGATTGACTCAGCCGATCGAATTGGCTGATAGTTTGACGTTCGAACGATTGATTCACCTTTGGTTTTGAAAGGTCGCACATGAGCGATAGCCAGAACATGTCCGATGAGGTACGCGCCCGCCTTCGCGCTATTCCTTCCGTCAACGAGCTGCTCGCAGAGTGGCCGGTTGTGAAGGCGGCGGGGGAGACCTGCGACGCGGTGGTGCATGCCGCCGTCACGGCCGAGCTCGACGAGGAGCGCGCCGCGATTCGTGCCGGCGCCGCCCCGCGTTCCAAGCGCGACCTGGCCTCGGCCATCGAGTGGCGTGCGCATCGATCCGCACTGCCGAGCCTGCGCCCTGCCGTCAACGCCACGGGTGTGGTCATCCATACCAACTTGGGTCGCGCCCCGCTCGCGGAGTCGGCGGCAAAGGCCGTGGCCGAGGTCGCGCGTGGCTACAGCACGCTCGAGTACAGCGTGGACACCTGCTCGCGCGGGTCGCGCAAGGAGCACGCCGCGCAGCTCATCCGCTCGCTTACCGGTGCCGAGGACGCGCTGGTCGTTAACAACAACGCCGCCGCTGTGCTGCTGGTGCTGGCGACCCATGCCGCAGGCAAGGAGGTCATCGTCAGCCGCGGCGAGCTTGTCGAGATCGGCGGCAGCTTCCGCATCCCCGATGTCATGGCGGCTTCGGGCGCCAAACTCGTCGAGGTCGGCGCCACCAACCGCACGCACCTGGCTGATTATGAGCAAGCCATCACGCCCGATACGGCGATGATCCTCAAGGTCCATCCTTCCAACTATCGCATCGAGGGCTTTCACGAGGAAGTGGGCTCTCGGGAGCTTGCCGCCCTGGCCCACAAGCATGGTCTGCTGTTCTACGAGGACCAGGGTTCGGGCGCGCTGTTGCCCGACGACATCTTGGTGCGCGGCGGCGAAGAAACCACGCCGGCTTCGGTTTCGGCAGGGCTCGATCTGGTGTCGTGCTCGGGCGATAAGCTGCTCGGTGCCGCACAGGCGGGCATTATCATGGGCCGTCGCGATCTGGTCCAGGCCTGCGGGTCGCATCCGCTTATGCGTGCCCTACGCCCGGGCAAGCTCGCACTGGCGGCGCTCGAGGCTACACTGCGCATCTACATGGATGGGGCGGATGTGGCCCATCGCGAGGTGCCGGTGCTAAACATGCTCACGCTTCCGCAGGCTCATCTGGAGCGCCGCGCACGCAAACTGCGCGAGCTGATGGTGGCGGGCCTCGATAAGGCGGGTTGCCCGCGCGCCGTGCAGGTGGAAATCGTCGAGGAGTCGTCGACTCCCGGCGGCGGTTCGCTGCCTACCGTCGAGCTGCCTACCATGTGCGTTGCCGTGCGCCTCGTCGATGAGCGTCTTTCCGTTGACGCACTCAAGCGCTCGCTCGTCCAAGATTTCGACACGCCGGTCGTCACACGCGCCTCGCACGATCGCGTCCTGTTTGACATGCGTACACTCGTGGGCGACCGCGATATCGAGACGGCGGCATCGACGCTCGTCGCGTGCGTTGAGAAGGCGATTGCTCGATGAGTGAGGTTCAGGCGCTGGTGGAGTGTCCCGTTATCGTTGGCACGGCGGGTCACGTTGACCATGGTAAGTCGGCATTGATCGAGGCACTGACCGGCAAGAATCCCGATCGTCTGGAGGTTGAGCGCCGTCGCGGTATGACCGTGGAGCTGGGCTTTGGCGAGTTGGCGCTGCCGAGTGGCAAGATCGTCGGCCTGGTCGACGTGCCGGGCCACGCGCATTACCTGCGCGCTATGGTGCAGGGCGCCACGGGCATCGACGTTGCCGTGCTGGTGGTCTCTGCCGTCGAGGGCGTGATGCCGCAGACGCGCGAGCACGTGCACGTGCTGGAGCTGCTGGGCGTTACGCATATGGTGGTCGCGCTGACGATGTGCGACCTTGCCGATGCCGAGATGACCGAGCTTGCCGAGCTCGATGTCGATGACTTTTTGTCGGGTACCGTGTTTGCGGACGCGCCGATCGTGCCTGTGTCGTCCAAGACAGGCGAGGGGATCGAAAGGCTGCTCGCCGTGCTCGACGAGCAGGTTGCCGCTTGCTGGGATGCCTGCCGTGCCCGTGCCGAGCTCACTGATGCCGCGCCGCGTCTGCCGATTGACCGCTGCTTTACGATCAAGGGCGTCGGCACTGTCGTGACGGGAACGTTGCACGATGCGCCGGTTGCGGTGGGCGACGAGTTGATGGCTTTGCCGTCGCGTACGGTCTGTCGCGTGCGTGGGATCCAGGTGCATGGCGATACGCCGCGCGCGCTGCCTGGTCAGCGTGTGGCGCTCAACCTGGTTGGTGACGGTGTCGCGGCGCTTGACCGTGGCGAGATGCTGGGCGTGGCGGACCGCTTTGGCCAGACGTTGCGCTTTATGATGACGTTCACCTACCTGGGCCGCGAGGGCACCAAGCCGCGCGTGCTCGAGTCGGGCGCGCGTGTGCATGTGATGGCCGGCACGGCCGAGGTCATCGGCCGCATCATGCTTTTGGAGGGCGAGGCCCCCATGGCGGTGGGCGAGACCCGTACCGTGCAGGTGCGCCTGGAGGAGCCGCTGCCGCTGTGTGCCGGAGACCATGCCGTGGTGCTGTCGTATTCGCCCGTTATGCTCATCGGCGGCGGGCGCGTGCTGCTTTCGCGCTGCCGTCGCTCGCGCGAGCTTTCGACGGGGGAGCGCACGCTGCTTGCAGCGCTTGAGGCCGGCGATGCCGTCGCTGGTGTTGAGGCGTGGTTGGCGCTGCAGACGTTGCCGGTCGTGGCTGCCGACGTTGCCGCGGCGCTAGACCTTGTTTCCGGTGGGGCCGATGCCGCGCTGAACGAGTTGGTGGCGCGAGGTGCTGTGCGCGAGCTTGCGGGCTCGGGCTGTAGGCTGTATGTGAATGCTGCCGTGTTCGATGCCGCCATGGACGTGCTGGCGGCGACCCTGTCAGCCATGCATGCGGCGTCTCCCAAGGAGACGGGCTTTACGCCCGGCGCCGTTGCCCATGCTGCGTGGCCTGCCGCTGATGATGGCGTTGCCGCGGCTCTGATTGCCGAGGGCTGCTCGCGTGGTGTGTGTGCCTCGGAGGGCGCCGAGGTATTCGATCCGCATTCGGCCGCCGCGGCGGCACGCGTGGTTCGCGAAGCCTGCGAACGTATCGTTGCTTTGCTGGACGAAGCCGGCCTCGATGCGCCGACGTTGCCCGAGGCGGGCGAGCAACTGCAGCTCGATCGCGACACCATGACGCGTGCCCTGCGCGAGCTTTCGCTCAATCGCTCGATCGTTAAGGTTGAGCGCGACGTTGCCCTGTCTGCCGCCGCCGAGGCCCATGCGCGCGAGCTCGTCGCCGCCGCCATCGCCGATGCCGGTGGCGCAGCCACCACGAGCGTGCTGCGTGAGGCTCTGGGCGTGTCGCGCAAACGTGCCATCAGCATCTTGGAGCACCTGGATGCCGTACGCTTTACGGTGCTCGACAAGGATGCCGGCGGCCTGCGCTCCCTGCGCTAGATTGGCTGCTCGGTTTGGTAAAATACCGCCGCACTTGGGAACGGATGGGCTCCGGTGGGCTCCGCGGTCCTCAAAACCGTTGCGAGGCGTGCAAAACGTCTTGGATGTGTTCGATTCACATACGTTCCCGCCATACGCTACCAGCGCTTTTGTGCTCGCGGTCTTGCTGCGTGCCGCAAAGGCGCTGTTTTGTTTTTGCACGGGTTTGCCGTGCCGCCCGCTTTATCGGCGACGGTATTTGGCTTCGTGTGCCGGGTTTTGAGCATACCGATGGGGGTGGTTTGCCGTATGACTACCGTAAGACGGGCCGATCTTTCTTGTGTCGTCCAGGCGGGCGGGTTGTCGTCGCGCATGGGTTGCGATAAGGCGCGCATGGCGTTTTGCGGTGAGCCGCTCATCGAGCGCGTGCTGGGTCGGCTGGCGCCAGTTGCCGGCGAGTTGGTCGTGACGACGTCGCGTCCCAGCGAGCTTGCCTATCTTGAGGAGCGCGCGTTTGGCGGCCTGGTGCCGCGTGTGGTGGCGGACCTTGAAGGCTCGGCGGGCGCAATGCGCGGCATCGCGAGCTCGTTGGCTGCGGCTCGGCTGCCTCTCGTGGCGATAGTTGCCTGCGATATGCCGTTTGTCTCGCCGGAACTCATTGGCGCGCTTGCCAATCGTGTTGAGGCCGAGGCACTCGACGTGTGCGTGCCGTGCGAGGAGCGGGGGATTGAGCCGCTTTGTGCCGTCTGGCGCCGTGCCGCATGTGCGCCGGTTGCCCAAGAGCTGCTCTCCTGCGACCGACAGCGCATTCGCTGCCTGATCAATCGCGTTCAGGCCGGTTATATGGATGAGCCGCAGATCGTTAAGGCCGCGGGGTCGACGCTCTGCTTCGAGAACGTCAATACGCCCGAGGAGTTTGCGGCGGCCGAGTTACTCGCCTAGAGGATTGGAGTTGCGATGTCTCACGATATTTGTCCCGACACGGGGGAACCTTGTACTTGCGACGGGTCCGAACCCTGTACCTGCGGTTGCGGTGGCTGTGGACATACCGCGGAAGAGGAAGCGGCCGCCGCGGCGTATCGTGAGGCACACCGTGAAGGCCCGACCGGTGATGCCCTCGATCGCGAACGCAAAATCATCGTTTCGTTCGACAGCACCTTCGATGTGATGGAATGCGAACAGCTGTGTCTTGCCGCCGGCGTGCCTGGGCGCATCATGCCGCTGCCCGGCTCCATCACCGCCGGCTGCGGGCTGTGCTGGGCCATGCCGTTCTCGGGCGATGCCCTCGCCGCCTTCCGCGCCGCCACCGAGGGCCGCGTAACCCCCGCCGACTACCACCAGCTCGTCCTCTAATCGCCAACACCACCACAAAGGTGCCTGTCCCCAATGTGGTGGTTTGGAACACGTGGACGAAACAGCTTCGAAACACGCGATTTGTACGTCGAGTGCTCAAAAACGCTTCTACCTGCATCGTAATCAAAACGAAACATCCGCCCGTCGGCTTATGCGAAACTTTGCTGCAACAGTGCGATATTATCCATACTCGATAAAGCTCGCGGCGCATGGGGCGCCTCGAACGACACTTTTCTTTTCCATCAATTGGAGGAAGCATGAGCTACACGCAGAAAGTTCTCGAAGAGCTCAAGGCCCGCTATCCCGAGCAGCCTGAGTTCATCCAGGCCGCGACCGAGATTCTCGGCACCATCCAGCCGGCGCTCGATGCCCATCCCGAGTACGAGGAGGCCGCCCTGCTTGAGCGCCTCGTCGAGCCCGAGCGCATCGTCATGTTCCGTGTTCCCTGGGTCGACGACCAGGGCAAGGTTCAGGTCAACCGCGGTTACCGCGTCGAGTTCAACTCTGCCATTGGACCCTACAAGGGCGGCCTGCGCTTTAACCCGACGGTCACCCTGGGTATGCTCAAGTTCCTGGGCCTGGAGCAGATCCTCAAGAACAGCCTGACCACCCTTCCCATGGGCGGCGGCAAGGGCGGCTCCGACTTTGACCCCAAGGGCAAGTCCAACAACGAGATCATGCACTTCTGCCAGTCCTTCATGACCGAGCTCTATCGCCACATTGGCCCCAACACCGACGTTCCCGCCGGCGACCTGGGCGTTGGCGGCCGCGAGGTTGCCTACCTGTTTGGTCAGTACAAGCGCCTGACCAACGAGTGGACCGGCGTTCTCACCGGCAAGGGCCTCTCCTTTGGCGGCTCGCTCGCCCGTACCGAGGCCACCGGTTACGGTCTGGCCTACTTTGTGGACGAGTACCTTAAGAGCCGCGGCGACTCCTTCGAGGGCAAGAACGTCGTCGTTCACGGCTCCGGCAACGTCGCTATCTACGCGGTCCAGAAGGTCACTCAGCTCGGCGGCAAGGTGCTCGCCTGCTCCGATACCCACGGCTGGGTCGAGGATCCCGACGGCATCGACTACACCGTGCTCGAGCACATCTACAATAAGAAGCGCTCTGGCCACGACAAGGGCGTTACGCTCGCTATGTACGTTGACGAGAAGCCCAACGCCGTGTGGCACGAGGGCGACGGCCGCGGCGTGTGGCAGCTGCCCTGCGACATCGCGCTGCCCTGCGCTCGCGAGAACACGCTGCTGCTTGAGGACGCCCAGGCGCTCGTCGCCAACGGCTGCAAGGTGGTCGGCGAGGGCGCGAACATGCCCACGACCATCGAGGCCACGACCTACTTCCAGGAGAACGGCGTCGCCTTTATGCCTGGTAAGGCTGCCAACGCCGGTGGCGTGCTCGTGTCCGGCTTGGAGATGAGCCAGAACGCCGAGCACCTGTCCTGGACCTTCGAGGAGGTCGACGGCAAGCTCGAGCAGCTCATGCGCGGCATGTTCCACAACGTGGACGACACCGCCAAGGAGTACGGCCAGGAGGGCAACTTTGTCATGGGCGCAAACATCGCCGGCTTCCTGAAGGTCGCCGACGCTATGCTCGCCCAGGGCGTCTGCTAAATCTTCGCTCGAAATAGCATGTGATGAGGCTCCCTGCCATTCCGGCTGGGAGCCTTTTCTATCCCGGAGGACTCCTCATAACTTGCGGTGATATACGGACTGTTTAGCGTCCCAGAACGGCTAATCAGTCCGTATATCACCGCAAGTTATGTATGGGTGGGTGGATTTTGTCCTAAAACGGTGTGCGGCCCCTCGTTTGGTACACTTAAAAGTACTGGACAAGTGAAGAGATGGGGGAGAACGTGCTCAAGTTCGGTACCTACGTCCGTGTTGGAAACGCGGCCGAAGCCTATGAGCTCTTACAGAAGAACCGCAACAACAAGATTGTGGGCGGCGGCATCTGGATGCGCCTGGGTTCGCGTCGCGTGGCGACGGCGATTGACCTTTCGGCCTGCGGACTCGATCAGATCGAGGAGACCGAGACCGAGTTTCGCATCGGCGCCATGTGCACCCTACGCCAGCTCGAACGCCATGTCGAGCTCAACGCGCTTGTCAACAACGTCTTTGAGTTCGCCGTCCACGATATCGTGGGCGTGCAGCTGCGCAATACCGCCACGGTGGGCGGCAGCATCTACGGCCGCTTTGGCTTCTCGGACGTTCTCTCCGCCTTCCTCGCGCTCGATTCCTATGTTGAGCTGACGGGCGCCGGCCGCGTGCCGCTCGCGGAGTTCGTTGACATGGGCTACGTGCGCGACGTTATTGAGCATGTCGTGGTCGTTAAGCACGATTACCGCGCAAGCTATGAGGCCGTGCGCAAGGCCGCGACCGACTTCCCCTCCTTAAACGTCACCGCCGCCTGGTGGAACAACAGCTGGCATGTCACTGTGGGCGCCCGCCCGCTGCGTGCGACCCTGCTGCAGGGCGAGGCATGCGGCCTTACTGCCGAGCAGCCTTCCGAGGACGAGCTTCGCGCCCTGGCCGCATCTGTGCGCGCGCTGAGCTACGGCACCAACCTGTGGGGCTCGGCCGACTACCGCCGCCGCATCTCGGCCCCGCTTGCCGTCCAGGCCGTGCGCCGCGCCGCCGGCATCGAGCTTTCGGCCGCGCTTGCGCACGAGCTCGAGGGCGTGCAGATTCCTAAGTTTGCCACGGACGAGTATTCCTGCCGCCGCGTGCCCGGCGTCGATTCTAGCGAGGTGCGCTAATGGCTGCCAAACTCATCGATCTTTCCTTTACGCTCAACGGCCGCAAGGTCAAGGTTCAGATTGCCCCCGATACCATGCTCTTTGCGCTGCTGCGCGAGCAGGGCTGCGCGTCGGTGCGCTGCGCCTGCGAGACTACCAACTGCGGCCTGTGCACGGTGTGGCTCGACGGCGACCCGGTGCTGAGCTGCTCGGTTCCCGCCGCTCGCGTCGAGGGCCATACCATCACCACGCTCGAGGGCCTCAAGGCCGAGTCCGAGGCGCTCGCCCGTGCGATGGCTGCCGAAGGCGCCGAGCAGTGCGGTTTTTGCGCCCCCGGCCTCATCATGAACGTGCTGGCGCTTGCCCGCGCCGCCAAGGAGGACCCGAGCCTCGTCGCCACGCGCGAGGAACTCTCGCGCCAGCTCGCCGGCAACCTCTGCCGTTGCAGCGGTTACGAGAGCCAGCTGCGCGCCATCGTGCACTTCCTCAATGAGTCTGGCGTGCAGGTTGGCTTTGAGATGCCCGAGCTGCCCGTCAACGAGACGAGCTCCGACGGTGTCGCGTACAAGCAGATCACCAAGAAGCAGCCCAAGAAGGACTCGAAGGCCCTGCTCGAGGGTCGTCCCGTCTACACCGGCGATATGGTGCCCGCCGGTGCGCTCATTGTCAAACTCAAGCGCAGCCCGTATGCCCGCGCCAATATCCGCTCCATCGATACGTCGCGCGCCCTGAAGGTGCCCGGCGTCGTGGGCGTCTACACCTATGAGGACGTGCCCCAGCGCCGCTTTACCATCGCTGGCCAGAGCTATCCGCAGCCGAGTCCCTACGACCGCCTAATTCTCGAGAACCTCGTCCGTTACCAAAACGAGGAGGTGGCGATCGTCGCCGCCGAGACCGAGGAGGCTGCCGACAAGGCGCTCAAGCTCATCAAGGTTGACTATGAGGTGCTCGAGCCGCTGCTCGACTTTACCAAGGCGCTCGATAACGACATCGTGGTCCACCCCGAGGGCGACGTGACCTTTATGTTCCCGCAGGGCGGCGACGTTGCTCGCAACCTGGTGTGCAGCGGTACCAGCGATTTTGGCAACCTGGACGAGGCCTTCGCCCAGAGCGACATTGTCTTTACCCGCACTTACACCAGCCAGGCCACGCAGACCGCACCCATGGAGACCTTTCGCGCCTTCGCGACGACCGACGCGTTCGGGCGTATTTCGGTGACCACCTCTACGCAGGTGCCCTTCCACGTGCGCCGCATGGTCGCGCAGTCGCTCGACATTCCGCAGTCGCAGGTGCAGGTCATTAAGCCGCGCATCGGCGGCGGCTTTGGCTCCAAGCAGACGGGCTGCTGCGAGATCTTCGTGGCATTCGTTACCCAGCAGACCGGCCGTCCGAGCTACTGCTGCTACACCCGCGAGGAGACCATCACCGCGGGCAACTCGCGCCACCAGATGCAGATGACCGTTAAGCTGGGCGCCATGAACGACGGCACCATCACGGCCATCGATCTGCACACGCTTTCCAACGCCGGCGCGTACGGCGAGCACGCTACCACGACGATCGGCCTTTCGGGCCACAAGAGCCTGCCCATCTACAACCATGTGAAGGCGAGCCGCTTTAGCTGGGATGCCGTCTACACCAACACCAACCGCGGCGGCGCGTATCGCGGCTACGGTGCAACCCAGGGCCAGTTTGCCGTGGAGAGTGCCGTCAACGAGCTCGCCGACATGCTGCACATGGACCCCGCCGACCTGCGCCTTAAGAACATCGTGCGCGAGGGCGAGGTCATGCCGCAGTACTACAACGAGAAGCTCAACGCCTGCGCGCTCGACCGCTGCCTGCTGCGTGCGATGGACATGATCGGCTGGCGCGATAAGCCGCTGGCCGTCGACCTGGGCGACCGCGTGCGCGCCCTGGGCTGCGCGCTCACCATGCAGGGCTCGGGCATCTCCAACGTGGACATCGCCGGCATCGACATGCGCCTGGAAGAGGATGGCTTCATTACCATCGGCACCGGCGCCACCGATAACGGCATGGGCGTCGACACGATCCTGGCGCAGATTGCCGCCGAGGAGCTGGGCGTGGAGAGCTCGCTGATCGTGGTGCGCGGCGTGGACACCGATGTGTCGCCGTTCGATGCCGGCTCGTACGCGAGTTCGGGCACGTACGTAACGGGCCTGGCAGCCAAGAACGCTGCGGCCGAGCTGCGCGAGAAGATCTGCGCCAAGGCCGCCCAGATGTGGGACGTGGACGCCGCCGACGTGGTCTTCGATGGCCAGTACGTGCGCCTGTCCGACGAGCGCGCCGCGCGCGAGCAGAACCGCTACCTCACGCTGCGCAACTTTGCCAACCTGTGTGTCAAGAACATCGCGGGCGGCGACGCGCTCACCTCGCATGCCTCTGCCTGCCTGCCCGTTTCGCCTCCGCCGTTTATGGCCGGCATTGCGGAGGTCGAGGTCGACAAGGCCACCGGCAAGGTGACCGTGGTGGACTACGCGGCGGCTGTGGACTGCGGCACCGTGATCAACGAGGCACTCGCACGTGTTCAGGCCGAGGGCGGCATTGCCCAGGGTATCGGCCATGCGCTCTACGAGATTGTCGAGCACGATGACCGCGGCCGTCTGCGCACCGGCAACTTTATGAGCTACAAGCTGCCCACGCGCCTGGATATCGGCAGCATTCGCGTGGCCTTTGAGCCGAGTTACGAGCCGACGGGCCCGTTTGGCGCCAAGTCGATCGGCGAGGTCGTCATCAACACGCCGCTCGCCGCCGTAGCCTCGGCAGTGGCGCACGCCACCGGACACCAGGTTCGCTCGCTGCCGATCACGCCCGAGAAGGCCCTGCTGGGGGAGTAACAGGTCAGCGAACAAGTCGTAATTGGCGGGGCGGGGCAACTCGTCCCGCCTTTTGCACTCGTGGTGAGGTCGTGAGCTTGTAAAAGGTGTGCGTGCGCTTGCCGTTCGTATCTGCTATCATTCCTAGTCTGTGCGCTCATGCGGGCGTGGCGGAATTGGTAGACGCGCCAGATTTAGGTTCTGGTGGGATTCCCGTGAAGGTTCGAGTCCTTTCGCCCGCACCAACGCATCTGCGTCGGCTTCGGCCGTCGCGACTCTTTGTTGCATAAAGGTACCAGCACCTCAGATAAGCTGGGCAGTATGAGGAGGAACGTGTTGAACATCACCGCTTCTGACGTCAAGGACGCCAAGCTCACCGCTACGGTCACCATCCCGGCCGCCGACGTCGACGCCGCGATCAAGAAGGCCTACAAGGACACCGCCAAGAAGTACCGCTTCCCGGGCTTCCGTGCCGGCAAGGCCCCCCGTCCGGTCATCGACTCCGCTCTTGGCGCCGAGGCTACCCTCGCTCAGGCCACCAACGACCTGATCGCCGCCAACGAGCCCGCCGTCCTCAACGAGCTGGACATCGTCCCCACCAAGAACGGTGACTACAAGGAGCTCGACCTCGCCAAGGATCACGAGGACTACACCTACACCGTCGAGTTCTCCCTGCGTCCTGCTGCTGAGCTCTCCTCCTTCGACGCCGTCGAGATCGAGATGCCTCCCGCGGAGGTCACCGAGTCCGAGATCAACAACCAGGTCGAGATGCTCCTCAACTACCGTGCCACCTTCGAGGACGTCGAGGGTCGCGCCGTCGAGGCCGAGGACTACGTCACCGTCGATCTCAAGGCCGTTGAGAACGCTGACAACTTCGCCGCCGAGGGCCGCATGCTCATCGCCGGTAGCGACAGCAACCCCAAGGAGTTCAACGAGGCCCTGATCGGCGCCAACGTTGACGACGTCAAGACCGTCACCTGGACCGACGAGGTCGAGGAGGGCGAGGAGGCCGAGACCCACACCGTCGAGGTCACCGTCAAGGGCATCAAGGTCCGCAACACCCCCGAGCTCACCGACGAGCTCGTCAAGTCCGACTTTGGCTTTGACAGCATCGACGCTATGCGCGATGCCATCAAGATCGAGATCGAGCAGGACAAGGCTTCCCGCCTCCCGGCCGAGAAGGAGAACCGTTGCGTCTCCGCTCTCGCCGAGCGCCTGCAGCTCGACGAGATGGACGCCGACTACGAGCAGTCCGTCTTTGAGGAGCTTGGCCAGAACTTCCTGTCCAACCTCGCTGCCCGCGGCATGACCCTGGACACCTGGCTGCCCGCTTCCGGCCTGACCATGGAGCAGTTCATCGGCGACCTGCACAAGCAGGCCAACGACGTTGCCCGTGAGTCCCTGGCTCTGGACGCCCTCGCCCGCGAGCTCAAGATCGAGGTCACCGAGGATGACATCAACGCTGAGTTCGAGAAGGCCGGCGTCAAGGACGTCGAGGCTTCCAAGGCCGAGTTCATCGCCGATGGCCGCATGCCTGCCGTCCGTGAGTCCATCCGTCGTTCCAAGGCCGTCGACCACCTGGTCGAGAACGCCAAGGTGACCGAGGTCGACGAGACCGCCAAGGACGCCGAGTAATTCTCGCCACCTTGCCCGCGAGCGCATGCGTGCGCCCGTGATGGGGTAAAGTTATACACCGGTTATCCGGTTGCTTCGTACGGTGCCAGCCAATGCATAGCATGCGGGCACCGTACGTTTATCTAGAACCAATTTGGTCCGCAAGAGAGAAATGGAGATGCGTATGATCGCAAAGTTCGATTCCGCCCTCGTGCCATACGTTATCGAGCAGACGCCGCGCGGCGAGCGCAGCTACGATATCTATTCGCGCCTGCTCAACGACCGCATCATCTTCTTAGGCGAGGAGATCAACTCCGTCAGCGCCAACCTGGTCGTTGCCCAGCTGCTGCATCTTGAGAGCCAGGATGCCGAGAAGGATATCTCGCTCTACATCAATTCGCCCGGCGGCGAGGTCTACTCCGGCCTGGCGATTCTGGACACTATGAACTTTATCAAGCCGCAGGTCTCCACCATTTGCGTGGGTATGGCCGCGTCCATGGCCGCCGTGCTGCTTTCGGCCGGCGCCAAGGGCAAGCGCTTCTGTCTACCGCACTCCAAGGTCATGATTCACCAGCCCAGCGGCGGTGCCCAGGGTCAGCAGACCGAGATCGAGATCGTTGCCGAGGAGATTAAGAAGACCCGTCGTGAGCTCAACCAGATCCTGTCCGATGCCTCTGGCCAGCCCATCGAGAAGGTCCAGGCCGATACCGAGCGCGACAACTACCTGACCGCTGCCGAGGCCCTCGACTACGGCCTGATCGACCGTATCGTTACCTCGCGCGACCTCGCCGCGAAGGACGCCTAGGATGGCAGGAAACATGCAGGACAACTTTGACGAGAACGGCAACCCCATCCGCTGCTCCTTTTGCGGAAAAGAGCAGGGCCAGGTTCGTCGCCTCGTAAAGGGCCCGACCAACATCTTTATCTGTGACGAGTGCGTCGCCGCCTGTTCCGAGATTCTGGAGGAGTCGCTGGCTTCGGACTTTATGGACGCTGCCCGCAACGGCAAGCTGCCGGGCTTCCTCAACGACCACGGTCAGGCTGCATCCCAGCCCGCCGTGGATCCCGAGACCGAGGGTTTTGAGCTTGAGGACGAGCGTCAGGTCATCACGCACGTGCCGACGCCGCACGAGATCTATGACGAGCTTTCGGCCTATGTTATGGGTCAGGAGGACGCCAAGCGTGCCATGTCGGTGGCCGTGTACAACCACTATCGCCGCGTGATTGAGGGCGGCGCTGCGGTGTCTGCCTTTGACGACGGCCTGGACTCGCAGCTCGACGATGATATGGATGAGGTGGAGCTCGCCAAGTCCAACATTTTGCTGCTCGGTCCCACCGGTACCGGTAAGACCCTGCTCGCCCAGACGCTCGCCCGCATCCTCGAGGTGCCGTTTGCCATCGCCGACGCCACTGCGCTCACCGAGGCCGGTTACGTTGGCGAGGACGTGGAGAACATCCTGCTCAAGCTTATCAATGCTGCCGATGGCGACATTGAGCGCGCTCAGGTTGGCATTATCTACGTGGACGAGATCGACAAGATCGCCCGCAAGGCCGAGAACCTCTCCATCACCCGCGACGTTTCGGGCGAGGGCGTTCAGCAGGCGCTGCTTAAGATTCTTGAGGGCACGGTGGCCAGCGTTCCGCCCACCGGCGGCCGCAAGCATCCCCAGCAGGAGCTGCTGCAGATCGATACGACCAACATCCTGTTTATCTGCGGCGGTGCCTTTGTGGGTCTGGACAAGATCATCGCCGATCGCGTGGGCAACAAGGGCGTGGGCTTTAACTCCGAGATCGCCGGCCCCACTTCGGTCGACGAGAACGACCTGCTGCGTCAGGTGCTCCCTCAGGACCTCAACGCCTTTGGCATGATTCCCGAGTTTGTGGGACGTACGCCCGTCGTTACCCAGACGCAGGCGCTCGACGAGGACGACTTGGTGTCGATCCTGACCGAGCCCAAGAACGCCGTGGTGCGCCAGTACCGCAAGATGTTCCAGCTCGAGGACGTAGAGCTTGAGTTTGAGGACGCGGCCCTGCACGAGATCGCCCGCATGGCGCTCGCCCGCAAGACCGGCGCCCGCGGCCTTCGCTCCATCTGCGAGGACGTGCTGCAGCAGACGATGTTCGACCTGCCCAGCGAGGAGGGCGTTTCCAAGGTCATCGTGACCGAAGCCTCCGTAAAGGGCGAAGAACAGCCCCAGCGCATCTATGGGTAAACCAGCCAAAAATGTGCTTGCAAATAGCCTCCGACCATCCGCGGTCGGAGGCTATTTTATATATACGCAATAACCCCAACTACCTGTGTTATTCTGTGTGTTTGTTTAAAGTCTCAGCAAAGTCCATTCAGACTGAAGTAATCGATACCTAAGGCGTGTCCGCCTGCTTGGTTTTCGTAGATTCCGCACGAGCCGAAGAGCACTAAATGTGCTCTTCGTGCGAGCCAGGACCTGACCGAGCGAAAACCAAGCAGGCGGACACGCCGGCGGGACAGGGAGAGATATATGGAAGAGATGCCCAAGAACTACGATCCGTCGACCAACGAGCCGGCGATCCTGCAGAAGTGGCTCGACGGCGGCTACTACAAGCGCCGTGAGGGCGTGGGCGACTGCACCGTCACCATTCCGCCTCCCAACGTGACCGGCAAGCTCCACATGGGCCACGCCACCGACGACTCCATCCAGGACGCCATCATCCGCATGGCCCGCATGCGCGGCAAGTCCACGCGCTGGGTGCTCGGCACCGACCACGCCGGTATCGCCACGCAGACCAAGGTCGACAAGAAGCTCAAGAGCGAGGGCATCAGCCGCCTGGAGATCGGTCGCGACAAGTTTGTCGACGCTTGCTGGGATTGGACCCACGAGTACGGCGGCATCATCGTCGAGCAGATCAAGCGCATGGGCTGCTCCGTCGACTTCGATAACGAGCGCTTTACCATGGACGAGGACTACGCGCAGGCCGTGCGCAAGGTCTTCTGCGACTGGTACCACGACGGTCTGATCTACCGCGGCAAGCGCATCGTCAACTGGTGTCCCAACTGCACCACCGCCATCTCGGACGACGAGGCCGAGTACAAGGACGAGAAGGGCCACCTGTGGCACCTGCGTTACCCGCTGACCGAGCCGGTTAACGGCCAGGACTACATCGTCGTCGCCACCACGCGCCCCGAGACCATGCTCGGAGACACGGGCGTCGCCGTCTCCCCGAAGGATCCCGAGAAGGCTGCCTTTGTGGGTAAGACCGTCATGCTGCCGATCGTCAACCGTGAGATCCCCATCTTTGAGGATTGGCACGTCGATGCCAACTTTGGCTCCGGCTTCGTCAAGGTCACCCCGGCCCATGACCCCAACGATTACGCCATGGGTCAGGCCCACGACCTGCCGCAGATCAATATCTTCGATGAGCATGCGGTGGTCGTCGAGGGCTATGGCGAGTTCACCGGCATGAACCGCGACGAGTGCCGCGAGGCCGTCATCAAGTGGTTCGAGGAGCACGACCTGCTCGATCACGTCGAGGACCTCGATCACTCCGTCATGCACTGCTACCGTTGCGATGCCGCACTGGAGCCGTGGCTGTCCGAGCAGTGGTTCGTGGCCGTCGACAAGCTCAAGGGGCCGGCGCTCGACGCCGTCAACTCCGGCAAGGTCACCTTCCACCCCGCGCGCTGGACGCAGACCTACACCACTTGGATGGAGAACCTCAAGGACTGGTGCATCAGCCGCCAGCTGTGGTGGGGCCACCGCATCCCCGTGTTCTACTGCGAGGACTGCGGCTGGGAGGACGCCCTGACCGAGGACACCGACGTGTGCCCCAAGTGCGGCGGTCATCACGTGCATCAGGACGAGAACGTGCTGGACACCTGGTTCAGCTCGCAGCTGTGGACTTTCGCCACGCAGGGCTGGCCGCAAAAGCCGGAGCTGCTCGAGGGCCATCACCCCACGACGGCGCTGGTCACCGCGCGCGACATCATCGCGCTGTGGGTCGCCCGCATGGTCATGAGTTCGCTGTACTTCCTGGACGAGGTGCCGTTTAAGGACGTCGTCATCTACCCGACGATCCTGGCCAAGGATGGCAGCCGCATGTCCAAGTCTAAGGGCAACGGCGTTGACCCCATGGACCTCATTGGTATGTACGGCGCCGACGCCATGCGCTACAACCTGCTCACGCTGTGCACCAACAACCAGGACGTCAAGTTCGACGCGAACATCGATAAGAAGACCAAGAAGCTTATCGACAGCCCGCGTACCGAGCAGGCCAAGTCGTTTGTGACGAAGATCTGGAACGCCAGCCGCTTCCTGCTCATGAACATGGAGGGCTACGCGCCCGGCGAGCCCGTCGTTGAGACGCCGGCCGACGCTTGGATGTTCAGCCGCCTGGCCAAAGCCGTCAAGATGGTCACAGAGGGTATTGAGAACTACACCTTTGGCGATATGGCCCGCGGCGTGCAGCAGTTCTTCTGGAACGAGGTCTGCGACTGGTACGTCGAGGTCACCAAGGCCCGCCTGAAGGGCGAGGGCCGTCTGCAGGCCCAGCGCAACCTGATCTTTGTGCTCGATACCTCTATTCGCCTGATGCACCCGCTTATGCCGTTTGTCACCGAGGAGATTTGGGACAACATGCCGGCGAGCGTGCTCGACCTGGACGCCGAGGGCAACGTGGATCGCGCCGAGGCGCTTATGATCTCCAAGTGGCCCGAGCCCGCCGACTACACCAAGTATGTTGACGAGGACGCCGAGCGCGCGTTTGAGCTGTGCCGCGCCGTCGTTTCCGCCGCCCGCGCCACGCGTTCGCGTTATCGCTTGAGCCCCAAGGCCGAGCTCGACGTTGTCGTGCGCGCCGGCGCCGAGGATATCGAGAAGCTCGAGAGCCTGCGCTCGACCATTGAGCCGCTGGCCAACACCGCTTCGCTGGTCATGGGTACTGACGTTGAGAAGCCGGCTGCGAGCATCGCCGTGGTTGACAGCGGCGTCGAGGTCTTTGTGGTGCTCGAGGGCAAGGTCGACCTTTCGGCCGAGAAGGCACGCCTGGAGAAGGAGATTGCCGCGGCGCAGAAGGAGCTCGCCGGCTGCGAGAAGACGCTCGCCAATGAGGGCTTTGTGGCTAAGGCCGCGCCCGCGGTGGTCCAGAAGAAGAGGGACCGTGCAGCTGAGCTCAAGGAGATCCTGGCGGCGCTGACTGCTCAGGTTGCTGACTTCTCGTAAGCGGTACTGGGGGACGCGGTTTGGGGCATTGCTCGCTACTGCGGACAGTCCTGCTCGCACGAAGGCCACATTAAGTGGCCTTCGGCTCGTGCGGAACTTGTATCGAGCAAAGCCCCAAACCGCTCCCATAGCGGTTACGTGGTTGTTTGCAACTTGTTAGTTAGGGCCACTTGGTTGCGGCCTTGACTCTGCTGCAAAGCGGTGTTTGGCTAATATTTTGAATGGGAGGGGCTCGTTGTTGCTTACGGGCCTCTTTTTATGTTGAGGGGACTTTGGGTTATGGCTAAGCGTTCTGGGTCGTATGTCGTTCCTTTCTCGTTTGAGTTGCTTTCGTTTGGTGAGGCTGTTGCTTTGGCTGCTGATACGGGGCGGATTTCTGGGGATGCTGGGCCTCTGCTCGAGACGGTTGTCGATATGCTCGATGAGTTGGGGCGTCCCGATGAGTATTTCGATTGCATTCAGGTTGCCGGTACGAATGGTAAGACTTCTACGACGCGTTTCTCGGCTGCTATCTTGCGTGGCGAGGGGCTCAAGACGGCGCTGTATACGTCTCCGCAGCTGGTGCGTTATCCCGAGCGCATGGAGGTTGATGGGTGCGTTGTGAGTGACGAGGCGTTTGCCCGTGGCGTTTCTGCTGCCGTTGAGGCGGGGCGTCGTGTGAATGCTCATCGCTTGGCGGCGGGGGAGCGTGCCTATTCCATCACGCCGTTTGACCTGCTGACGGCTGCCGCACTTGTAGTGTTTGCCGAGGCCGCGGTGGATGTTGCCGTGCTTGAGGTCGGCATGGGCGGGCGTTGGGATGCTACGAGTGCGACCGATCCCTTGGCCGTCGCCATTGCGGGCATTGGATTCGACCATACACGCATTTTGGGCGACACGCTTGAGGCAATTGCGGGGGAGAAGGCCGCGGTCATCAAACCCGGACGTCTGGTTGTGCTGGGTGAGGGTACGCACGAGTCGAGCGTTCAGTGCGTGATGGATTCCCGTTGCCGCGCGTGCGGCATTGTGCCGCTGGTGGTGAACCATGCCACGACCAAGGTGCCGGAGCACGTGGGCGATACGGTTGAGTTTAGCTGCACCACGCCGCGTGCGATCTATACGTCGAGCATGGTTAAGCCAGCGTATCAGCCGCAGAATGCTGCGTGCGCGATTATGCTTTGCGAGGGGTATCTGGGTCACGAGCTCGATCATGACAAGCTCGATGCGTCGCTTATGGGCTGCCCCACGCCGGGTCGTTTTGATGTGCTGGGGACCAATCCGCTTAAGCTGATCGATGCCTGCCATAACCCCCAGAGCTGCGAGAACTTTGTGAGCGCGCTGGACGAGATTGATCCGTGCGTAGAGAATCGCCCCACGCTGCTGTGCGCGGCGTTGGCTGACAAGGACGTGGCGGGCATCGTCGACGTGCTTGTTCCGGCCTTCCCCCGTGTGGTCGTGACGCAGACCGATTCCGATCGCGCCCTGCCGGCAGAGGAGCTCGCTGCCTTGGTGGACGCTGACAAGCTGGCGGGCGTGTACCCCAGCGTGTCCGAGGCCCTCGCGGCTTTCGATGCCGCAGACGAGCCTTTCGTAGCCGCCGGCACCATCACCCTAGCCGGCGAAGTAGCAGGCCTGTTGCGCTAGCCCATCCCCTCATCAGTTGCGGTGAAATACGGACTGTTTTACAAGCCAGAAGCTTCAACCAGTCCGCATATCACCGCAACTCAAAAGCAGCCAATTTGGGACGGGGCTTTTTTCGCTGCCCTGTGCCCCGAGTTGACTCGCTTGCCACGAAATGGGCCTATCTACTACGTTTGACCGGTTACCCTCGACCACGCCGAAAAATGCAAAATTAAAACCGCAGGTAGAAGGCTTGCCAGTTTTACGAAAACCCGGTTATGGTCGACCCATGTGGGTTAAACGTAGTAGATAGGCCGTTTTTGTGGCGCGGTGTTGGTGGGAAGTGACAAAGGGACTGCCCCTTCGTCACTTAAATACGTCATCTGATTTCTCCCGTTTACGAAATCTTTTATGCCGCTTAACCTATAGCATATTGCAAACCTCCATCGGCGAAGAATACGCTCAACTTAACTTGCCAATCGGACCTGTGCTGTTTGGTCCGTTGAGCGTGTCGGGAGGAAACATGAACAGAAGGCATGTCAACGCGGCCATTACCGCGGGTTTGGCTCTGACGATGACGGTCGGCTCGGTGCCGCCGCAGGCATTCGCCGAGATGATGCAGGGTGATACCACCCAAGTCGTTGCCGAGCAAAGCGATGTGACGGGTGCGTCTGCCGCGCCTGCGGACACCACCCAGCCAACCTCGGAAGATCAGGCGGTCGATAAGATCACCTCGCTTGCGGACCTGACCGACCTGCATGTTGCCGAGGGCTCCGACGCCACGCTTCCTCAAACCGTGGCGGTGACCTACGAGAGCGGCACCACTAAGCAGGAAAACGTCACCTGGAAGTTGAACGGCGCTGACGCTCCGGCAACTCTGGCACAGCTGCCTGCCGGCTCGTATGAGTTCGAAGGCACCGTCGACGGCGCCACGCAGACAGTCAAGCAGCACGTGGTTATCGAAGCTGTTACGGCGGACCCGGCGGCAGTTGATGCAGCCAACGTCGTTGCGCCGACCAGCGAAAACGGCCATAAAGTCGTTTCGGTCGAATCTAATCCCATCATTGAAAAGTATGTCGGCTTCGATAACGGCGACTATGTACCATCCCCTGAAGTGAAGGTAAAATGGTCTGATGGCACCGAGGGCTCTGCTTTTGTGCAGTGGGATGAAAAGTCGATAGAGACGTTTGCCTCAGCAACCGAAGAGTCCGAAATCGCCATCACAGGCCAGATTCGCGGTGGGTACGCTAACGGTCAATGGTTCTCGCTCGCTGAGCCGTTCGATGTGGCCGGTGTTCTCAAAGTCTACGCTCCCCGCACCACGGGTGGCACTCAGTGGTCCACATGGACCGCAGCGGGTTTTGCGCCCACGCTGACTTCGAGCGTGTCCGTTTACTACTCCAATGGTGAGTCCCGGTCGTGCCCGGTTGTGTGGAATGAAATTTCCGAGGACCAGTACCAGAATGCGGGCACGTTTATTGTTGAGGGCCATATAAAGGACTGCCCCTCCATGCTCGTGTACTGCACCGTGTATGTTCGTGCGGTCAAGAGCGTCCAGACCGAGTTGACGTGTACGACCCTAACCGGTGAGGTCCCGTCTCTGCCGTATTCTGCTTCGGTTGTCTTTGATAACGGTGCTACCGAGCATGTCCCGGTATCTTGGGATCCTGTTGACGCGTCGCTTTACTCTAAAGTGGGAACGTTTACGGTCAAAGGCAAACTCAATGGTTTTGATAACCGTGAGGTTACCTGTACTGTCACTGTTAAGGACCCCAAGGACGTGCTCGATTTTGATTCACTAAGGTTTGAGCGCGTGGTCGGAGACAACACTCCTCTTAGCACGTATGTCTATTTTCCCGTTACTCAGTCAAATAACACCACATACACCCACGGCTATCAAGTTACCTGGGACAACGCCGATGTGTCTCAATTTCAAAAGGCCGGCACCTATACGGTCAAGGGCACACTCACGTCGTATGATGCGTCACCTGTTAACGGCCTTAAGGTGACTGCTCAGGTCGAGGTCAGGGAAGTTGCCTCTATCGACTCTCTTGCCCCTGTCAACACCCCTGTCGGCGTACGCCCTACAACGGGCGGCGGCCTTCCCGGCGGCGTTTTAGTTACATTTACCGACGGTACAAAGAAGCAGTGCAACATTGCGTGGGATCCCATTTTGGACACACAGGTGGCAAACGAGGGGTCATTTAAGCTTTCCGGCTCGCTGACATATTGGACCAATACCTCATCTTCGTCGACTAGTCAGGTGGAGCTGGGTGACAGCAATCGAGTCACGGCGACCATTTCCGTCCGCGCCCTGCAGATGCCTTCTTCGACATCGACAAGCACGCTTATCGGATGCCAGCCCAATATGCCCGATTCAATCGAGGCCACGATGTGGAATGGTTCGCGAGGCAGTTTCCCCGTTCAGTGGTCGACGATTAGTCAGGACGTCCTAAAGAACCTTGGCCAGATTACGGTCAACGGATACTTTACCGGTTCCAGCATCCCGGTTACGGCGACGGTCAATATTTGTGATCTCGAAGATAACAACATCGGCAAGATTCCTTATATTCCCGGCGCCGGACTTCTGGCTCCGCGCTATCTGTCCGATCTGTATTTGTCTGACGGCAGCTCCTACTACCCCAGGTATTCCTCGGGACAGCCTTATAGCTGGGATGAGTTGCCTCAAGAGCTGCTGGACGGCCAACCGGGCGAGTACGAAATTACCGGTACGATCGCCGACTCGCTGGCAAAGATCCATGCGACTGCGGTGTGCGGTGAGGTCAAGGGTGTCAACAACTACAGCGATAACGGTGTGACGCTTGGACAGTCGTACGAGGACTGACGCGTTATCTATCCCGGTGAGGAAGTCAATCTGGACTACTTCTACGTGTCCGGCGCATTGCAGGACGGAACGACTTTTGACCGCCTCGGCGTCAACTGGGACACCTACGATAGGTACCCCCAGAAGGACTGCACGATTACCGGAACGGTCGCCGGAACGAATATCCCCGTGAAGGTCCACGCCATCGTGACTAAAAACTGGGAGGCTCAGCCGCAAACCCTTACGGTGCTCAAGGGCAGCGACGGTACCGCTATGCTTCCCAGCTATGTTGATCTTGTCAGTCCTGATGCGGCAGAACATCCGGACTATTCGCACAAATACGCCGAGGTCAAGTGGAACACGAAGGGTTTTGATTGGACTCAGGGTGGCGTTGTTCGCGGCACTGCAACAATTAGCTTTAATGCAGGGTACGGCATGCAGACGGTTGACGTTCCGATTACTGCCACCGTTAAGATCGCGAGTAAGGCGACCTCGGTTCAGGGCGGAACCATATGGACCGTTCCCGGCACCAAACCGATGCTGCCGGAATACCTTGAGGTTCGATACGACAACAATGTATCCTCTGAGCCCCAGCGCGAAAAGGTCACATGGGATCGTGTCGCCGCCGATGCTTATGACAAGGACGGTTCGTTCAAGGTGAAGGGCAAGCTCCAAGGTGGTGCCGAGGCGACGATCACTGTGGACGTCTGCTCTGTCACCTCTATTGCCGTTCCTGAGCGCATTACCACGGCCAATGGCGTCGTCCCCGAGCTACCGTGGAATGTCTCAGTTGTCACGAGTGACGGCAAAACTCATAATGCCCAGGTTCAATGGGATTACGTTCGTCCCTCGGTTTATACCGGAGAACCGGGTCAGGTCACGACAGTGTCTGGCACGCTGTTTGCAAGCGGCCTTAACGGATACGCCGACGGCACCAACACCGGCCTCACTGTTCAGACCAAGATCGTTATCCAAGGCGTTGAGAAGGCAATCGATAATGGTGAGACCGCGGTGACCACCAAGGCGGGCACTGCGCCTGCTATGCCGTCCAAGATGGCGGTCGAGATGAGCGACGGCTCCGTTTCGACGGCGGCTATTGATTGGGATCCGATCGCGCCCGAGAAGTACGAGCGGCCTGGCACGTTCTATGCGACGGGCCATGTGGTCGGCTTTGATGCCGTTGCTGTTATGGCGCTGCTTGACGATGACGGCCAAAAGGTCGGCGTGGATGAGAACGGCAACGTGACCGCCAAGGTGACGGTTGCCGACAAGAAGGCGAAGAAGGTTGCGTTGCAGCCCGAGGCAGTCGTGGTCAACACCACGGTCGGATCGATGCTGGAGCTGCCAGATGCCGTGTCCGTATATTTCTCGGATGGCTCAGCGCGGGATACTCGGGGCAGTTTAGGCGGCATCGAGATCGAAAAGTGGACCGACACCGACGGCATCGACCTCTCCAAGCCGCTCGCCAGGAAGGGTACGTATAAACTCGTCGGCAAGCTCAAGGATGTCGACAACGTCAATGCCATCGTGTACGTCAACGTCTCCGAGGCGCCGCGAACCATTACCAAGCTCGAGGCCAAGTCGTTTAGCGTTGCCAAGGGCACGTCCAAGCAGGATCTGTACGCCCAGATGCCCAAGCAAGTTGTTGCGACTTACTCCGACGGCTCGACCGATTTGCTCGACATTGACGTTTGGGATCTTTCTAACGTTACGGACAAGCTGCTCAACGGAACCGGCACCGTGGAGATCACGGGCACGGTTAAGCTCAACGGTGCCAAGGTGACCTGCAATGTGACCGTGGTGGATCAGGATGCCCAGACGCCCGACCACGTCGAGCCGATCGATGCTATTGAGATTGCGGACAATGCTAAGGTCAGCGACCTTATAGAAAAGCTGCCGTCCAAGGTGACGGTGGTCATGAAGGACGGCAAGACCAAGAATGAGACGCCCGTTAAGTGGTCTCAGGTCGACAGCCTGGGCCGTGCCGGTACTGAGTTTGAGGTCACGGGCCTTACGGACAACGGCATGACCGTTAAGGCTCAGGTCAAGGTGACGGCGCATATCGTGGGCTTTGATACCGTTGACGAGATTGAGGTCGAGCGCGATACCAAGGCGGCTGATGCTTTGGCCAAGCTGCCCGCCACGGTCACGGCGATATACTCTGACGGTTCCGATTCCGAAGCCGACGTAACGTGGGGCACTAAGGGCCTCTCCGACAAGGACTTTGCCAAGGAAGGTGAAGTTACGGTTAAGGGTACGGTTGCCGGTACCGATCAAAAGGTACAGTGCACTATCAAGGTCGTCAAACCGCTGCGTGAGATTCCTGATCACCTGGCTGGTACGGTTGACGCTGTGACGCTCGACGACGGGGCGAAGCCCGATGCCGTTGTGGCAGCGCTGCCCAAGACCGTGAAGGTCGCCATGAAGGACGGATCCGAGGTCGATTCGAAGATCGACTGGACTGCTCCCAAGGAGGCCGTCACCATTAAGAATGACGGTACAAGCTTTGTCGTTACGGGCAAGACTAAGGTCGGCAATTATGACGTAAACGCCACGGTCAACCTAGTGCCGGTCGTAGAGAGCGTCGCTGACATCAAGCTTTCGGTTGCCCGCAACACGGCTGCTGCTGACATCGTGCTGCCTGCCCAGGTGACCCTCAACATGTCCGACGGCTCGACGAAGACTGCCGCCGTTACGTGGGATAAGACCCCGCTTACGGCAGATGCCCTTGGCAAGCTGGGTGATGTTGCGCTTGAGGGCAAGGTAGAGGGCACTTCGGTTAAGGCCAAGTGCACGGTCACGGTCGTGAAGAGCAATGCCGAGATTCCGGCCTCTGTTGAGCCTCTCGCGGGAGTTAACGTTCCCGAAGGCGCGTCAGCCGATGCCGTGCGTGAGGCACTCAAGGGCGTTAAGGCGACCGTGCTCATGAAGGACGGCAAGACGACGGCGGAGTCCGTGATTACATGGACTGAGGTTCCTGCCGCGGCCGACACGTACGGCAACAGCGTCGTCGCCAAGGGCGTGACGGTGAACGGTAACCTGCCTGTCGAGGTCATTGTTACCTCCACGACGACGATCAACAAGGTTGCCGAGGTGCCGCAGATCACGGTTGAGCGCGATGCCAAGGCCGATACCGTGACGGGGCAGCTGCCCAAGAAGGTCACCGTGACCTATTCCGATGGTCACACAGACGAGGCCGCGGTCACGTGGAATACGGATGGCCTGGACAAGCATCTTGCCGCCGTTGGCGAGTTCACGATCGAGGGCTCCGTTGAGGGCGCGACGCTCAAAGCGACCTGCAAACTGGTCGTCGAGACGCCGGCAAGTGAGATTCCCGTGAGGCCTGCGACGTTCGCTCCCGTTGAGGTGTTCGAGGCAAGCTCTGCCGCCGATGTGCTGAAGGCGCTGCCCAAGAAGGTCTCCGTGATGATGAAGGACGACAGCCAGGAAGACTACGATGTCGATTGGGAGAATGTCCCCGCACTGGATTGGGGTGCCGATGATGTGACCGTGGACGGTAAGGTTCGCGGTACGGAGCTTACAGTCAGCTGCATGGTACGCGTTAAGCCGCGCCCGGCGGCCAAGGGCCTCGTTATCGTTGACCAAAACGGTAAGGCAACGACTTCCGTGACTGTGCTCAAGGTCGAGCGCGGCAAGGAAATTGACCTTGCTGCCGCGGCGAGCAATTCGGCCGATGGCGCGCTGCTGCGTGGAACCGTGACGTGGGCTTCGTCCGATCCGACGATCGCCACGGTCGAGAACGGTAAGGTCAAGGCCCTCAAGAACGGAACCGTCGTCATTACCGCGACGATGCCCGTTGACGGTGACGCCGCGGCGATTGCGACGCTTGCCGAGGATGGCGCTGCGGAGACGCCGGCGCCTCAACAGCTCACTGCTTCGGTGACCGTCGAGGTTGTTGAGCCTGTTGTTGTACAGGAACCGACAGGCGGCAAGGATAACGGTGCCAAGCCCGATGCCAAGGATTCTTCGGGCAAGAAGGATGGCAAGAAGGCCGCTAAGGGAAGCCTGGCCGAGACGGGCGACAATACTGCTGTGACCGTCGCGGCGCTTGGCGGAACCGGCCTGCTGGCTCTTATCGCCGCAGCGATCGAAAAGCTGCGTCATCGCGCGGAGTAGCGTCGAGAGCGTAGGGCTTTAGGTCACAAGAAGGCCTCCCGGTTCTCTTTGGGGAATCGGGAGGCCTTTCGTTTTGCCATCAGGGCAGCTAATTTTGGACGGGGCTTTTTGACTATCCTGGTCCCCTTGGCAGTTGCGGTGAAATAGGGACTATTTTATGGGCTAGAAGCCTTAAGCAGTCCGTATTTCACCGCAACTTAGTTTGGGGACTTGGGGATGAGGTTAGCCTAAGCGGACCGGATCGTGGGGGTAGGCGTTGAGAATCTCGACGCCGTTCTCGGTCACCAGGGCCAAGTCCTCGATGCGGACACCGGTGCGGCCGGGGAGGTAGATGCCCGGCTCGATGGAGAAGGTCATGCCCGGCTCCACGACCTTCTCGTTGACCAGCGAGACGTCGCCCGGCTCGTGGTCCTGCAGGCCGATCGAGTGGCCCAGGCGATGCGTGAAGTATTTGCCGTAGCCTGCGTCCTCGATCACGTCGCGCGCGGCGCGGTCCAGGTCGCACATGCGAACGCCCGGTGCGATGAGCGCCTCGGCGGCCTCGTTGGCGTGGCGCACAATGTCGTAGATACGCGCGGTCTCCTCGTCTGGCTCTCCCCAAAAGAACGTGCGCGTCATGTCCGAGCAGTAGTTGCGACGGCGTCCGCCAATGTCGAACAGTACCACGTCGCCACGCTTGAGTACGGTGTCGTCGGGCTCGTGGTGCGGGTCGCCGGCGTTGGCGCCAAAGCTCACGATGGGCGGAAAGCTAAAGCCCTTGCAGCCGTGCTTGCGATACAGATTGAGCATCTGGTCGGCAATCTCGCGTTCCGTCACGCCCTCGTGGACGAGCTTGATTGCGTCGGCCATCACGGCGTCGTTAGCGGCCGAGGACGCGCGCATGAGCTCCTGCTCGGCGGCATCCTTGTAGGTGCGCGCGGCGGTGACGGCAAAGTCGCCCAGGAAAAACTCGCTGGCGGCGTGGCGCTCCATGAGGGGCATCAAAAAGCCGGAACGCATGACGGTATCGATGCCGAGCGGTTTGGTCGGATCGACCTCGCGAACGACGGCGTCGGCCACGACGTCGGTATCGGTGTGGTAGGCAATGCGGGCATTGTCATACTCTGGCAGTTGGTGCAGGGCGTTGACTAGGATCACCGGCTCGCTGCCGCGCGCGAGTAGCACGCCACAAAAACGCTCGAACATATCGGCATAAAAGCCGGTCAGGTAATAGATCGACCACGGGTCGTTTACGAGCAGCTGTGCGCCGGGGTGCTGAGCCTCGAGCGCATCGAGCACGCGCGCCGCACGCTGGTCATCGACATGTGCCATGAAACATCCTTTCGCTAGGGTGCTACCATGGTATCCCCAATGCTAGGGTAGTCAATTTGCGATGGGGTTATTTTAGCTGCGTCCAACATGCGGAATGATTTTTCTGGGACGGGGATGAAATAATCATTCGGCACCCAATGATTATTTCATCCCCGTCCCAGAAAAATCATTTGAGCGAATGTTCGGGCAAAAGTAGTCAGAAGAGGCCCGTCCCAAATGGGCTGGTTTCAAAAGTATGGCGGATTACGGGGCTGGACCTGTATTACTTGACCAAGGGAAAAACGCAAAGGTAAAACCGACGCTCCTATAAGTTGTCAAGAGGCAGTTTGCGGGAGCGTTCTCTCCAATTCGCACAGGAGCTCGTAATACCTC
>CABUTO010000005.1 GCA_902494535.1 uncultured Collinsella sp. | reverse complement strand
GCCATTGGCGCGCCCACGCCCTGTTGATGCAGCTCACTCCCCTCCGGCGATGTACACGGTCCGGCCGCTCTCGCAGTCGATGCTTTCCACGTCGCCGCGCCCGATGCGGACGGCGGCCCATCCGCCCTCATCCCCCACCAGGGCATCGGCCTCGCCGCGCGCCTCTGAGACGAGACGCTCGAGCCCGGGCGACCCTTCCGGCGCGACGCCCACCTCATACGCCCCTCCCTCGAGGTCCGTCTCGTACTCAACGACGACCGTCAGCCCGTTTCCCTCGCCCGGAACCTCGTCCGAGCAACCTACGGCGCTGCACTCGAACATCCCCATGGAGTTACCTCCTCCTGACGGCGCTGAGCGGTTTCGGGGAGAAGCGCTCGTCGCGCTCGACGGCGGCGAATCCCATCTGGCGGTTCAGCTCGGCCATCTCCTTGATGCTGAAGTAGCCGAGCTCGTCGTCGTAGCCCTCGACGAGGCCGAACGCCTCGTCCGTTCCGTCGAACTCGAGCAGCCACCAGTCCCATCCGTTCACGCACGAGAAGTAGTGGACGTAGACCGTGGGGTCCTCCGCCCCGTCCTGCTCGTAGAGCCTCGGTAGCCCCTCCGCAATCTCCCTCGTCATCAGCTCCTGCATGTCTTCCTCCGTTTCCGGGCACGCTGCCCTGAACATCTCGCCCTTGCGGGCAAAGCCGAATGGCGACGCCGCGCGTCGTCGTCGGCTTTGCTCCCTGCAAAGCCGCACCGGAGCGAAGACGGGTCAAGAGAGTCCATGACGACCTCCACCAACCGGAGCGGAGCGGAGGTTTGTGCGGGGTCTCATGGGCCCCTTGACGCGCCGTAGCGGAGGTGCCACCCACGTAACGGATACGAGGTCACGATCGGCGAATGCCGCCGAAACGTTGGAAATCATGGGTCAAGACTGAAGAGAGGCGGCCGCCCCTAACGGACGGCCGCCTTAGCAAGCCTTACTAATTCGGTTCTGGTATATGATCCGAGACGCCCGCTGGGCAAAATCCCGACGATACTAGTGGTAGTCGTTTGCGAAGGAACCGTAGAAGAGCGCCTTACAGTCGACATCGCTGTAGGCCATAACGGCATCCTGGACCTCGGAGCGCAGGAGGTTGAGCACCTTGTACACGCCCTCGCCCATATCACCGACAAAGAGCACCTGCTTGAACACGTCGGGGTACTCGCGCAAGTAGGTCACGTAACCTCTGAGCTTTGCCAGCGTGTCGCCGAGGAACTCGCCGTGGGGGTCGACGATGGACGGCCTGATGACGCCCTCTGCATCCTTCACGAAGAAGAGGAAGTCTGGATGCAGGGCCTTGCGTCCCACCGAAGACATGTACGGAATCGAAAACGCCTTGGCAGACATGCTGCCCGACGGATTGCGATAGAAGGCAACCGTGCGATTCTTTGCCAATTCGTTCCTAACGATATAGTCTTCCGCCGGGTTCAGGTCGAGCGGGCAGAGGCCGTCCTCTTTCTGCACGATATGGCACGGATACTTAGCGAAGTCGTCCGACGTGCTGGTAGACGTGGGCCACTCTATCTTTGTGAGACGCTTGCCCTCGGTTTCACGGGCCAGCTCGTCGTAGCGTTGCTTTGCCACGTCGTTTAGGTAGTCATAATCGCCAGATCCATCGACCTTATCGAAGTATCCCTTTCGGCATTGAGCCGCCCAGCCCTCGAGCGCATCAACGATAGCCTGCGTGCGAACCGCTGCGGCAAGGCGCAGGTCGCACTCGGGCCGCCCAAGCTCCTTGAAGTTGGCGCGACGATACTCATTCGCAAACTCCTTAGTGAAATGCATGTCGGCGTCGCGGGCGGCCTTTCTGAGACCCTCGGCGTCCGTGCGGGCCTCCTCCTGCTCCTGGTCCTCGGTCTCGTTGAGCTTGTCGAGCGTGATCTTGACGGTCTCGGCAACCTCTACGTCGTGTTTGGTTTCGCGGTACTCGTCCTCGTTAGCAACGATGTATCCCTTGAGCTTCTGGACGAACTGTTTTTTCACGTCGGCTGCGGCATTGACATCGAGGCCAGTCTCGACAAGCAGAGTCGCCGTCTTAACCAGGCTTTGGAATTCGTTTCTAGCCTTCTTCGGAATGCGCTGGACGGGGATGGAATCGAAGGCTGTGCGGATGCCCTGCCACTCCTGGTGCGTGAAAGACCGCTCGCGCTTGGTGGGCGGCTTGGGCTTTGCCATGGGCACGGGTTTTACGACCGAGACGGGCTGGGTCGGCTCGGTCTGTGTGGAACTTGGCTCAGGAGTCGCAGGTTGCTGCGGGGCAGGCGTTGCAACGTAGTTGCCCGTTGCGGGCTGAGGCGTCAGCTCCGCTCCTGGCGCCGGGACGTCGACGGGCCTGACCGCCGAGGCAAGCGAGGGCTGCGTTCCCTGCATGTCCAACGGCTCCTGAATCGCGATGCCGGCAAGCGGCGCCTGGTAGCCGGGTTGTGCCTGCCGCGCCGCCTCGATGGCCTTCTCGTTCTCCTCGTACGCCTTGAGCTCCTGTTGGTAGTCGGCTTCGGACTTGGGCACAGCCGCCGTGATAGTCACGGGGTTGAGAACGATGTTCTGCTTGCCGATGGAGCTCTCACCCATGTCGTCCTTGCGGCCCATGAGGTAGTCGACCACGTCCTGAGTGCTCTCGGGATTGAACTGGGGCAGGTAACAGGCGACGGAGTTCAAAAGATCATCGGATTCGATGCGCCGCGCAAGTGGAGTGCGTACCATACGTCCCACGAGCTGCGCGATATAGGTCGAGTCCGAACGCCTACGCTGCGAGAAGATGACCTCCGCTCGCGGGCAATCCCATCCGTTGGAGACAGCCTCCTTGGCGAAGAGCACGCGAATGCGCGAGGTGTCCTGAACGAACTCGGGCTCGACATAGGGAATGAGGTATTTTCCCGCCGTGATGTCCTTATGCTCGCCGAAGACGTTGGCAAACGACATCGCCTCGGAAAGGCCGGGGACCAGGCCCGCGATCTGGTCGCACATCTCAGCCAGGGCCGAGTTGCTCACGTTGTCCGCCGCTTGGATGAGCAGCAGCGGGTTGACGGGGCTCTCGCCCTCACGGGCACAGTACTCGCCCCACTCGCGGCAGGCCAGGGCATAGCGCTCGCACGCCATAGTGAGGTACTGGTGCTCGACTGGGTCGTCCTTCTCTGGCACGCGCAACTCGATGATGTCCTTGAGCAGACCTGACTCCTGGACCTCGCGAGGGGTCACAGCGACCTTTGGCATACGCACGCGATCGGCACGCTGGTCCATAGCCGCCTCGAACCTCTGCGGCGTGGCAGAGACACCAACGACAACGGGCATCGCTGCACGACCATCCAGGCCATCAATTAGGTTGGCGTAAATCGTCGCGGTGCCGCGCTCACTTGACGCATTGGCCCCCAGGCCGCGGTGGGCCTCGTCTATGAACAGATAGAGGTTACGCTCCGGGTCCCTGATGGTGCGGTCAAGGATATCCCAGAACACGCGGCCGGAGTTGGCCTCACCACCCTTGGTGAGCAGACCATTCTTGCTAAGCAGGTCCTTGCTGAGGAAATAGACATGGCGCGGCTCGAGAATGTCGTGCGCGGCTCCGAAGTCGTTGGTAATCGTGACCAGATGGCGCCTGTCGAGGATGCTGTCCGCCAGCTTGTCCGCCACGTTGGAGAAACGCACGCTCGTCTGCTCGTTCAGGCTCGGGGAATCCGAGAGCCAAAGAATAACGGCATTCTCGTCGGGCATGAGGCCCAGATCATCGTCTCCGAAGAAGAGTGCTTCGATCGTCGCCGCGCACATGACCGTCTTGCCCGAGCCCGTGGGAGATGCGAGGCACACCGAAGACAGTTCACCGTCCTGCTCATAGCGTCGGCGCATCGACTGCAACTTGTTTGCCAGGGTTGCGACTGCCCCGGCTTGGAAATCCTTAAGTTCGACTCTCATGCTTACCTCACCGCATCCTCGGCGGCAATCTTGAACGATTGCAGGTAGTTCTCGTACAGGCGGACGACGTCGAGTCCGGGGAGCTGGGCTTTGACCCCAGCGAAGCGCGCCGTATCATCGGTGATTACAAACGCGCAGACAACCTCGGGATGGTCCTTAAGCGCCTTGACGAAATCGCCGACAGCAGCGAAATCGAAGAGCACCGCATAGCTATCGGAGATGGCATAGCCTGGTTCCTCACGCTCGATGACGCGTCCGCGAGCGCCGGCGCGCAGCCACAACAAAGGTGCGATCTCCTCAAACGCCGCACCAAGCTCAACGGCATCGGGGTCCTCGTAGGTGAGGTCGAAGAAGATCGCGTTCTCCTCGAACCCGTCGGCCATGGGGAACTCGTCCGTAAATTTATAGTCGCCCTTGATGGGGTCACCCGCAGGCGTCTTGCCCGTGATGGCCGCCGTGACGCGCGGCTTGGTAACGTACTGGCAGATACCCAGGGCCTCCCACTCGGGATCGCCCTGGCGAAGCCCGCGCTTGGTCAGCTTCTTTGCTTCGTCCTCGGAAACCTCGTTGTTCGTGACGCTGATGGAGCGCCTATGCCCACCGTCCTGATGGTTCAGGCGCATGACGGCATGCGCCGTGGTGCCCGATCCCGAGAAGAAATCGATCACAAGGGCGTTGGGCTTGTTGGCGAGGAAAAGACGAATTGAATCTTCAACCGCATATAAGGACTTTGGATATGGGAACCTCCTGCCCGGAAGAAGGGCGCCAATAACAAGCGACCCGTACGTTTCGGCATTATGGCTTTCTCTATTCCAAACCTTTTTTGGTATAACGCCTTTTGCTGATTTATATTTACCAATTACCGAGCCGTCGGAATTGTGGCCAATAATACTGATATCGCCCTTCTCAATGGCTTTTACGGTGCCCTCTGCAAGGTATTTAATCGTTATCGATTTCACTCCCTTACGCTTAGAGACAGAGGGCCTTATATAACCGTATTTGAGATCTCGCTTTGCAGTCTCAGGCGTAATACCCCAAATGCCCTCTTCACCATTAGGCCGAAGCGGCCAAACAGCATAAGTTCCGGCAGGGCAGGGCACGCTTGACCTGTCGACGTCATCGGGAATGGGGTCGCCAATAGATATGATCTTGTCTGCTCCGTCAAGAAAAATAGGGTAGAACTGGTTGGCGCGTGCACCTCGACGTGCGGTTGGTTCGCGTCTACGCAGTCCAAGCCAATCAACATCTTTTCCGATTTTATCTGCAGCGTTTTTTCTATCGTCAAGCATATTGCCGTTAGCAAGCTGTACCTTTGAATTCCCAATTCGAACAAAATACAAGTACTCCTCAACGCGCGAGAATTGCCCAAAACGCGCGACACCTTTGGCACTGATTACAGAAGTAACCATCTCTATTGAGGAGTCCGGAAATAGCGACTCCAGCAGCAAACCCAGTCTCAGGTACTCCTTCTCATCGATCGTGACGATAAGTACGGAATCGTTGGGGTTAAGTAGTTGCTTGGCGAGTTTAAGGCGGCGCTCCATGAAAGCGAGCCACTTGGAGTGACGATAGGCGTCGGAGCCGTCGACGTAATCGTTGTTGTATTTCCAGTCGCGGGCGCCGGTGTTATATGGGGGGTCAATATATATGCAGTCCACTTTGCCTGCATAGGCAAAGGCCAAGGTTTCAAGAGCATGGTAGTTTTCGCCGTTGATGACTACTTGATAGGGCTTATCGCCACCGCGCTCGACACGCCCAGTCTCTTTGAGGCCAGCATAAATCGGCTGGTCATATTCAGCAACAGGCACGACATCGTCGACAGCAACGGAGCGGGGCTCGCATTCGTTTTCGTCATATGAGGGCGATTGATATGGCTTTAGATCAGCAACCCCCCCCCCCGAACGGTATTTACAAACCATAGCAGTTGGGAGTTAGAGTCCTCTTTTGTACCACGCTCGGGAAGCACCTGTACGACATCGCCCTTCATGATAGGCTTGCCATAAAGGCGAAGTCGTTCTGGACGGTTGTGTTCAAACACAAGCCCAAACTGGCGCTGCGCCGCAAAGGCGCGGATGTCCGCAGCGAGCTGACGATCGCCCAGCTTGGCAGCGCGATCAACAAGGTTCTGAACAACTGCTTGCGCCGTCTGAGACATCACTTCTCCCCCTTGCACTTCTCGTCAATCCATTCGCGCAGGACTTTAGCCACTGTCTTATCTTGGCGCGCGGCATAGGACTTAAGAGCCCGCTTATCCTCGCGGGTTATCGAGAGCGTGAACTTATCCAGCTCCCTTTCGGCATGAACAGCCTGATTTTCCTCCATGGTCGTCCCTCCGAATTGACCTGTTCTACGTTCCTTAATTGACCGAAATCATTTTACTTCATAATACGTAATTACGTAATTACGTAGGCTAATTTGAGCCATGCAGCACTCAATCACTAGTCAGTATTCGTTGAGAAATCGTTGGGGATAACGAATATATCGAGGTAGACACCCGTTTTTACCGTCTGTGAGTACCAGCAAATCAATACCCAAAACGTCGTGAGTACATTTTGAGTACCAGTCCGAGCGGCCTCTTGCGGGCAGACGCAATCTGCCGGTCAGCATTAATTAGAAATAAATTGATGGCGTTGCTTCGGTAATTGAAAGCACTTTAAAACATACCAGTAAACAATAATCCCAGCTAAACAGCTTGAGAGATTGCGTGGCTGGTTTGCATGTACCACATACACCACAATGCACAAGCACCCATGGCACGCAAATAAAAAACGAGGGAGGCCGTATCCGACCTCCCTCGCAAAGAGCTATTTACTATTCCCACTCGATGGTCGCGGGCGGCTTGGACGTAATGTCATAGCACACGCGGTTGGCGCCGGGAACCTCGGCAACGATGCGGCCGGAGATGCGGGCCAGCACGTCGTAGGGCAGCTTAGCCCAGTCGGCGGTCATGGCATCACTGGACTCGACGGCGCGCAGGATGATCGGGCGCTGATAGGTGCGCTCGTCGCCCATAACGCCGACGGACTTGATGTCGGGCAGAACCGCAAAATACTGCCAGCAGCTGTGCTCGGAGTTGCGCTCGCCGGTCTGCTCAAACAGGCGCTGGTTGTAGGCATCGAGCTCCTCGCGCACGATGGCGTCGGCGTTCTTGAGGATCTCGAGCTTCTCCTTATCGACCGCACCGATGATGCGGATGGCCAGACCCGGGCCCGGGAAAGGCTGACGGAACACGATGTGACCCGGCAGGCCCAGTGCCAGACCAAGTGCGCGGACCTCGTCCTTAAAGAAGTGGTCGAGCGGCTCAATGAGGTCGAAGTGTACGCCCTCGGGGAACGGGATCAGGTTGTGATGGCTCTTGATGGTGGCCGTCTTGCCGCCCGTCTTGCGAGCGCCGGACTCGATGATGTCGGGGTAGATGGTGCCCTGAGCCAGATACTTGACCGGCTTGCCATCGGTCTCGAGCTGCTGCGCCACGGCGAAGAACTCTTTCCAGAACTGCGTACCGATGATGCGGCGCTTCTCCTCGGGCTCGGTCACGCCGGCCAGAAGCTCGGCATAGCGATCCTCGGCGTGAACGTGAATAAAGTCGACGTCGAACTGCTTGGTGAAGACCTCCTCAACCTGCTCGGGCTCGCCCTTGCGCAGCAGACCGTGGTTGATGAACACGCAGGTCATCTGCTTGCCCACGGCGCGAGCGCCCAACGCAGCCACGACGGAGGAGTCGACGCCACCGGACAGGGCCAGAATCACGCGGTCGTCGCCGACCTTCTCGCGGAACTCGGCCGTCATGGTCTCGACCAGGTTGTCCATACTCCAGTTGGGCTCCAGGCCGCAGATCTCAAACAGGAAGTTGCTCAGCAGCTGCTGACCGTACTCGGAGTGCTTGACCTCGGGGTGGAACTGCGTGGTGAAGATCTTGCGCTCGACGCACTCCATGGCAGCGACCGGGCACACGTCGGTGCTGGCGGTAACAGTAAAGCCCTCGGGCACCTCGGAAACGGCGTCGCGATGGCTCATCCACACGGTCTGCTCCATGGGCGTGGAGTTAAAGAGCTTGGCGCCGGCCGTGCGCGTGATGGTAGCGCGGCCGTACTCGCCCACCTCGGAGTGGCCGACCTTGCCGCCGAGCGTCACGGCCGTGATCTGATGGCCGTAGCAGAAGCCCAGGACGGGAAGACCCAGGTCAAAGATGGCAGGATCGATGGACGGAGCGTCCTCGGCATACACGGAAGCCGGGCCGCCGGAAAGGATGAGCGCAGAGGCGTTCATCTCGCGAATTTCGTCGGCCGAGATGTCGCAGGGGACGATCTCGGAATACACGTTGAGGTCGCGGACGCGACGGGCAATGAGCTGACCGTACTGCGCACCAAAGTCGAGTACGAGGACCTTTGCGGAAGCCTTTTGATCCATGGTATCCCCCTCTTGTTGGCGGGGAGCCGGTGCCCGCCCGCGCGAATAAACGAAAATAGCCTTCATAGTGTACACGTTATATGGGGTTTCTCGTCCCTCGCAGCCATCAGCGCACGGCAAACGCACGACCTGGGCCCCTATTTGACGGCAATTGAAGTATTACCAAACGTTACAGATGATGTAATACGTTTGAACATTCACCGCCCTGTGCCACAATACTGCCGAACGACTCCGCCTCTGCGGCGGCAAATACGATAGGAATACCAGCATGAAGCGCATCCTTCTCATCGCCACGGGCGGCACCATCGCATCGACCGAGGACGGCAACGGCCTCTCCCCCGCCCTGACCGGTGAGGAGCTCGCCCAGAGCGTCCCCGAAATCTCAGGCCTCTGCGAGCTCGACGTCGTGCAGCCCATGAACATCGACAGCACCAACATGCGACCCAGCGACTGGATGCGCATCCGCGACGTCATCGTCGAAGGCTATGCCGACCACGACGGCTTCGTGGTTCTGCATGGCACGGACACCATGAGCTACACTGCGGCGGCGCTTTCGTATCTGATCCAGGACAGCCCCAAGCCCATCGTGCTCACCGGCTCTCAAAAGCCCATGGGCAATCCCTTTACCGATGCCAAGCTCAATCTGTACCAGAGCCTGCTCTATGCGCTCGACGAGCACTCGCACGATGTGTCGATCGTGTTTGGCGGCGTGGTCATTGCCGGCACGCGCGCCCGCAAGCAGCGCACCATGAGCTTTAATGCGTTCATTAGCGTCAACTATCCGCCCATTGCCTACATCCGCAACGACCGCATCGTGCGCAACGGGCTCCACGGCACTCGTCAGGGCGAAAACCCGGTACGTTTCTACGACAGCATCGATCCGCGCGTATTTGTACTCAAGCTTACGCCCGGCGTAAACCCGGGTATCCTGGACGCCCTGGCCGATAGCTACGACGCCGTGATTCTGGAGACCTTTGGCATTGGCGGTATCCCCGAGTTTGGTGAGTCGGGCGAGTCATTCCAGGAGGCGATTTTCCGCTGGGTCGATTCGGGTCGCACCGTTGTTATGACCACGCAGGTTCCCGAAGAGGGCCTCGATCTGGGCGTTTATGAGGTCGGCCGTGCTTACGCCGATCATCCGGGCATTCTGCGCGGCGACGACATGACCACCGAGACGCTCGTGGCCAAAACCATGTGGGCGCTCGGCCAGTCACGTGATGCGGCAGAGATTCAGCGCCTGTTTTACAGCCAAGTCAACCACGACCGCATCCCGATGGCGTAGCTAAAACAAAATCCGCCTCTTTGGGCCTTGTAGGGCACGTGGTACCCCTCGGAACGTGCAAAAAGCGGAGTTTTCAGCATCCGCCCCTTCCGGGAACGTTAAAACCGCTGGCTGTAAATTGCCTTTCGACTCGAAAGGCTCGTTCCGCGCGCTTGTTATTCCTCATATTATTGAATTTTGTGGATAATCCAAAACATTACGCGTCGTATTTGTGGCCCCGGCTGCCGTCAAATTATTGAGGGATGCTGAATACTCGCGTTTTTGCACGCCGCCGTCGGGGGGACCCGTTCATCAAGCGGCAAATCTAGCAAAAAAGGCTACTCGATACCCTCGAGAAGTTCTGACACCGTCATGCCGAGTGCGGGCGCGATCTTAAATAGAACCTTGAGCGTGAAATTTGCCGTTCCATCTTCGATTCGGTCGAGGTAGGGTCGGCTGATTCCTGTCGCCACACAAAAATCAACCTTGGAGATACCAAGGTCCCTGCGTGTCTCTTCGACCCGCCTGCCAAGAATCTGTTTCGCACGTTCGTCCATGCAGCCGAGTTTGAAATGGAGCCGAACATAAACGTAAACTATAGTTTACGTTTTGCCGAATACACAGGAGTTTTCTATGTCGGGTTCTTCGGTCCGAATGTACCGAGCCACGCTTCGCACAAACAGCGCACCGCCCAAGCTCGTCGTCGTTGAAGCAGAATGCCTTTCGCCCGATGAGCGCACAGCATTTGCATTGCTATCAAGTCGCGTCGCCGCCGTTCTGGTCCCTTGCCCGGCGCAAGGTGAACTTGCCATCCAATGCCAAGCGCACAGCTGCCCGCTCAAGCAGGCTGCCGTAATCGCAACCAGCCAACGAGGTCTGCCCCTTCTCCTGGAAGCCGGTATCGCACTTGCCCTTCGCGGCGCCGGATACGAAAACGAGGCCGCCGCCGACATGGTCTTTAAACCACGATCGAGCGGCGGCCTCGCAGCAGCCATTGAATATGCGTGCAGGCTCGTTGCCTAAAAGGACAAGCTAGAAACCAAAGCCAAAGCCCGTTCCAGTAATCGCCGAATACATAAAGTAGACGTTGATTACGTTGAGGAACACGCCCGTGATGCAGCCGTTGCGCAGGTAGCGCTCGCACGCAAGACGTGCCATCACAGCGGAGTCCTCGTTGTTCTTTGCCTGGCGTCCCGCCGTAAAGTACGTCGCCACGCTCAGCAGCAGGTTGAGCACCGGCAGTGCCAGCAACTCGTAGCTCTTGCCCCAGCGCGTCACCTCACCGGCGGCGTTAAACTTCGTTGCCACCTCGGGGCCAATGTTGGGGATAACACACGCTGCAACCACCAGCGGAATCACCGCAAGTACGAGCAGCGCAATACCCATGTAGCCAGCTTTTTTGCCATATTTAAACATATGCGTCGTCCTTACACGTTGAAGCGGAAGTGCACGACGTCGCCATCGGCCATGACATAGTCCTTGCCCTCAATACGCAGCTTGCCGGCGGCCTTGGCGCCCTGCTCGCCGCCGAGCTCGATGTAGTCGTCATAGCCAATGACCTCGGCCTTAATAAAGCCGCGCTCAAAGTCGGTGTGGATGACGCCGGCGGCCTGCGGGGCGGTCGCGCCCTGACGAACCGTCCAGGCCTTGACCTCCATCTCGCCGGCCGTAAAGAACGACTGCAGGCCGAGCAGCTTGTAGGCCGCCTGAGCGAGCACGTCCAGGCCGGGCTGCTCCAGGCCCAGGCTCTCCAGGTAGTCGGCGGCGTCCTCGGGATCGAGCTCGGAAAGCTCGGCCTCGATCTTGGCGCAGATGGGCAGCGGCTTGACGCCGTCGATGGGTGCCAGATCGTCGTTGAGCATGTCCTCGTCCACGTTGGCCACATACAGGATAGGCTTCATAGTGAGCAGGAACAGACCCTTGGCAGCGGCACGCTCCTCGTCGGTCATCTCCATGGACGCGGCGCGCTTGCCTTCGTTGAGCCAGGCAAGCAGGCGCTTGGCGACCTCGAACTTGGGCATGAGCTCCTTGTCGCGCTTGGCCTCCTTCTCGAGCTTAGGCAGTTGCTTCTCGAGCGTGCCCATATCGGCCAGGATGAGCTCGGTCATGATGGTGTCGGCATCGCCGGCGGGATCGACGAACTCGCCCGTGCGGCCCACCTCACGCATGACGTTGGGGTCCTTAAAGTAGCGCACGACCTCGCAGATGGCATCGGTCTCGCGAATGTTGGCCAAGAACTGGTTGCCCAGGCCCTCGCCCTCGTTGGCACCCTTCACCAGGCCAGCGATGTCGACAAACTCGACCGTAGCCGGCACAATACGGCCGGGGTTAACGATGTCGGCGAGCTTTTGCAGGCGGCTATCGGGCACATCGACGATACCCACGTTGGGGTCAATCGTGGCGAACGGGTAGTTGGCGGCAAGGCCGGTCTTTTTGGTAAGCGCGGTGAACAGCGTCGACTTGCCCACATTGGGCAGGCCCACGATACCGATGGAAAGGGACACGACAGCTCCTTTTGGTACAGGTACTTCAAACCGTATAAGTATAGCGCCGCCGCAGCATCCGGGCGAATCCGGACACCGCGGCGGCGCAAATGAAGCAGAGATGCGTGAGAGTTCTAGACAGTAGTCCTTACTTAAGCTCGGGCCAGAAATCCTTGTTGGCCTCGATGAGCTCGTCCAGGATCTGCTTAGCAACGCTTGCCGAAGGAATGGTCTTGGAGAGCGTGAGTGCCTGCCAGAGCTTCTGGTAGCTGCCCTCGACCCAAGCCTGGACAACGAGCTTCTCGACGGAAACCTGCTGCTCCATCAGGCCCTTCTGGAACTGCGGAATCGGGCCCTGGCAGATCTTCTCAAAGCCGTTGGAACCGACGATGCAAGGCACCTCGACCATGGCCGTCGGGTCGAAGTTGGGCACAGCGCCATCGTTGGGGACGATCAGCAGGAAGCGCTCGAGCGTATTCTCGGCCAGTGCGCAGGCAAGGTCGACGATGTAGTTGGCATGTACATCCGGCTCAAAGCCGCCGTCCTTGGCAGTACCCTTGGCGATGATGTCGCGGCAAGCGCCAAAGACCTTCTTCTCGCGGCCGTCCATAACCTCATTGGCGCGAGTGTAGTTGGGGTCAGACGTCTCGACGACATAGTCCGGGTACAGGTAATACTTGAGGTAGGTATTGGGAATCGTCTCGGGATCGACAGCATAGACATCCTTGGCCTTGCCGAAGGTGTGAATCCAGCTCTCCTCGACGTGCTGCTCCTTACCGGCCTCGTGCTCAATGCCGTCCAAGTAGCCGTTCTTTGCCATGTGCTCCTTGATCTGCGGCATGAGGTCGTTACCCTCCTTGTCGTAGATCTTGCTCCACCAACCAAAGTGGTTGAGGCCGTAGTAGCTGTACTGCAGCTCGCGACGATCCTTGATGCCGCACATACGGCTCATCTTATCCATGAGGTCGATCGGCATGTCACAGATGTTGATGATGCGGCTGTTGGGACGCAGCACGCGGCAAGCCTCTGCGACGATAGCCGCGGGGTTGGAGTAGTTGAGCATCCAGGCGTTGGGGCTGTACTTCTCCATGTAGTCGAGGATCTCGATGACGCCACCAATGGAGCGCATGCCGTAGGCGATACCGCCGGCGCCGCAGGTCTCTTGGCCAACGCAGCCGTACTTGAGAGGAATCTTCTCGTCGAGCTCACGCATGGCGTACAGACCCACGCGGATGTGAGCAAGTACGAAGTCAGTACCGGTAAAAGCGGTTTCGGGGTCGGTGGTGTAGTTGAACTCAACCTCGGGAGCGTTCTCGTGGAAGTAGATCTCGCAGGCCTTGGCCACGGTCTCCTGGCGCTCGGCGTTGTTGTCGTAGAAGGTCACCTTGTTGACCGGGAAGCGGTCGCGCTCCTCAAGCAGCATCAGGGCAATGCCCGGAGTGAAGGTAGAGCCACCGCCGGCAATGGTCACGGCATAGTTTTTCTTGGACATGATGTCCTCCTCATTCTGGCCGCTTGCTCAATCCATCCCCGCACGCGGCCTGTACGGTTTGGAATTGTTACCTAGAAGTGGAGTTTTTTATCTCTAGAATCGGCCTTGCGGTGCATACCGGCTCTGCAAGGCCGATTGTTTCGATGGACGATGGTTTACAGAAGACTCTCGAACTTCAGAAGACTCTCGAACTTCTCGCGAACCTGCGGGACGGTAAGGCCGATGATGACCTGGATTGACTGACCTTGGACCACCAAGCCATGCGTACCGATCGCCTTGAAGGAAGCCTCGGGCGCAACGACGCTCTTGTCCTTGACGTTAACGCGCAGACGGGTAGCGCAGTTAGTTACATCGATGATGTTATCCGTGCCACCGAGCAGATCGAGGATCTTCTCGGCAAGCACCAAGCGCTCATCATCTTTACTCTGGGCGACCGATTTGCCAGCAGCAGCACCGCCCTGCTTTTGCTTGTAGTCGGCCTTGGACTTGAGCTCGACCTCAACATCGTCATCCTCGCGACCGGGGGTCTTAAAGTCGAACTTGACGATCAGGAAACGGAAGACCACGACCCAAAGGGCGGTAAAGCACAGACCGACAAGGATGGAGATGGCGTACTGCAGACCGTGTGCGGCCCAAAGGGGCAGCCAGTCCCACGAGAGCATCGAGATGATGCCGCCGTCGAAGATGCCCACGACGCCAAGGAGGTTTTGAGCCATGCAGCCAAGCGCTCCGAGCACGCAGTGGACGACGAACAGGCCGGGCGCGATGAACAGGAAGGTGAAGTCAAGCGGCTCGGTGATACCGCAAAGCATAGCGGTAAGGGTGACGGGAATGAGCAGAGCCTTGACGCGCTGCTTGCGCTCGGGTTTGGCGGTCATATAAAACGCAATGGCGACGCCAAGCGAGCCGAAGACCTTAGTCCAACCAGGGCAGGTATAGGCAGCCCAGGGTGCGGCATCCTTAAGAGCAATGCTCGGATCGGCAGCCAGTTGGGGCAGGATGTTGGCCCAAGCAGCAAAGATGCCGCCGTTGACCGCCGCGTTGTCGTAATAGAACGGCATATAGATAAAGTGGTGCAGGCCTGTAGGGATCAGCACGCGCTCGAAGAAAGCAAAGACACCCACGCCAAACGTACCGGCGGAAAGGATGAATCCCTGGAAGGCGGAGATAGCAGCCTGAACATGCGGCCACACCAGGCAGGCGATAAGAGCGACCGGAACCATAACGAAGAAACCGATCATATAGATGAACACAGAGCCCGAGAACACGCCCAGCCACTCAGGAAGTTCGGTGTCGAAGAACTTGTTATGCAGCATCGTGGCGATACCAGAGATAATGAGCGCGCCCATGATGCCCATATCAAGCGTTTTGATGCTTGCGATAGTGGCAAGACCAGTACCGCTGCCCGCCTCGACAGAGTAGTCGACCCCAAAGACAGGGCCCCACTGCCCCAAGATTGTGCTTACAAAGTAGTTGAAGGTAAGGTAGATGGCCAAAGCCTCCATGCAGCAGCGAGCGTTCTGCTTGTTCGCGAGCGAGATTGGCAACGCTACGCAAAACAGCAACGGCATCTGGTTAAAGAGCGTCCAACCACCCTGGAGCAGTACATTCCAGCAATCAAACCAAAGATGGCCCGCAGTGGCCATCTCGCCAAAGATCGCCTCGGTGGTAAACAACGTACCCAGGCCGACGACGATTCCGGAAAATGCGAAAAGAATTGCAGGCGTGTACATTGCACCGCCGAAACGTTGTATCTTTTGCATCATGACGGGGAATCCCCCTCTCTTCATTCGGAGCGCTGCGGTTTTGGCTTCACTCGAGACCGCAGACGCGCCGTTTGCGTGTACCTCGTGCAATAGGACGGGTGGGCCCGCTTCCCTGACTTCTTGCACTTACGTTTTATCACATCACTTATCTAGACAAGTTAGCATAAATACTACGGTCGGTAAACGGTTGATTATTGGCCGTAAACGGTATATGTCCAGTATTTCGCCTGTTAAATCTGACATAGCTGATGGCTGCATTATAAATTTCTTTTCTACTTGTCTAGATGTGCTTGTCTATATCTATAGACATACCTATACTTCATTACAACATTCACCGCTACGTTAAGGAGTCACCATGAAAAGCGCGGTCTTCTATGGAAAGCACGATCTCAGGGTCGAGGATTCGACAAAACCGACCGTGGGCAAGCGTGACGTTCTGATCAACGTCAAAGCTTGCGGCGTCTGCGGCACCGACGTGCATATCTATGAAGGCGACAAGGGTGCAGCCGACGTTACCCCGCCCACGATCCTTGGTCATGAGTTTGCGGGCGTTGTCGAGGCCGTGGGCAGCGATGTCACCGGCTTTAAACCGGGCGATCGCGTGTGCATCGACCCAAACCATCCCTGCGGCTGCTGCGAACCCTGCCGCGACGGAATCAACCACTACTGCGAGCATATGACCGGTTACGGCACCACCGTTAACGGCGGCTTTGCCGAGTACTGCTCCGTCGATATGCAGCAAGTCTACAAGTTGGGCGATCACACCAGCTTTGAGCAGGGCGCCATGACCGAGCCCGTCGCCTGCTGCCTGCACGGCATCGATATGTGCAACATCAAGCCCGGCAGCACAGTTGTCGTTATCGGCGGTGGCATGATCGGTCTGCTCATGATGCAGCTCGCCAAAAACGCCGGCGCCACCAAGGTCGTCTTGCTCGAGCCTGTCGAAGGCAAGCGCGAGGTTGCGCTCAAACTCGGCGCCGACCTGGCAATTGATTCCATCCACGAGGATGTCCCGGCCCGCCTGAAGCAGGAGGGCGTCGGCAACGTCGATGTCGTTATCGAGTGTGTTGGCAAACCCGTCACCATCGAGCAGGCCATCCAGATTGCCGGCCACAAGGCTACGGTCATGATGTTCGGCCTCACCAAGCCCGATGAGACAATCACCGTCAAGCCCTTCGAGGTCTTCCAGAAGGAGCTTGTGCTTACCTCGTCCTACATCAACCCTTATACGCAGCGTCGCGCACTCGAGCTCATCGACTCCGGCAGGATCGACGTATCCTCGATGGTCGCAAAGGTAGCCTCCCTCGACGAACTCGGCGCTATCCTGTCAGACCCGGCCCTGCGTGCCATGGGCAAATATATAATCGACCCCAGCAAGTAAATCGATTGACACCTGCGCGGGCGGCCCTCATCCGTCGTTCACGCGCCCAGCTCTAGGAGACCGTCATGGCGCGAGCCATCTTCCAAACTATTTATGACAACGTGAAGCAGTCGATTGACGACGGCACATACGCCTATCAGAGTTATCTGCCTTCGGAGACTGAGCTCACGCAGCTGTTTGACTGTTCGCGCATGACGGTCCGTCGCGCCATCTCGATGCTTGCGGCAGATGGTTACGTGCTCCCCCAGCAAGGCAAAGGCATGCGCGTCATTCGCAACATCAGTGACGAGAAGAGTCGTGGCGGCGGCGGACTCGAGACCTTTAAGGAAATCGCGACCAGCCGAGGCTTTGAGCTCAAGACTGTCACCACCGTCTTTGAGCTCCTCGTCTGTAGCAAGGCACTCTCCAGGATTACCGGGTTTCCCGAAGGCTGCGAGCTTACGCGCGCCAAACGCATCCGTTATGCAGACGGACATGCCGTGTGCTCCGACGACTCCTATTACCTAAGCTCACAAGTACCGGGGCTGACACCCGAGATTGTCAACGACTCGATCTATCGTTACCTCGAAGAAGATCTTGGCATTAAGATTGCCACGGGCAAACGCGATGTAACGATTGAGCACCCCACGCCCGAGGATACGCGCGTGCTCGATCTCGACGACTTTAACGCACTCGCCGTTATACGCGGGCAGACCTACAACGCCGACGGCATCCTTATGGAATACACCGAGACCAAACAGGTCCCCGGGTTCTTTTTGCTCCATGAAACCGTGACGCGCAACGGTACCGGTCGAACCGGCCACCAAAGCAGCATGAACTAACCATTTATTAGTTGCGGTGGAGTAGTTCCTAGAATGGCCAGCTTAAGGGCAAAACAGGAACTATTCCACCGCAACTTTTTTGGCCGGCGGGGCAGCACCTGTCCCACCGGCCATCATTTACGCTCTTTTAGCTAGTCCGCGAGCTTCTCCACCTGATCGAGCATCTTGTCGAGCTTGGCCTTTGCTTCGGCCTTGACCTTCTCAGCTTCTTCGTGAGCCTTCGCCTTCTGGGCGGCCTTTTCCTCGGCTTCGGGATCGACGACGACCAGATTGGACGCGTCGTGCTCAACAAGCTTGAGCGCATGCTCGGGACAAACCTTGACACAGGCGCCGCAGCCCAAACAATACGTGGACTCCAACGCAAAGCGGCCGCTTCCCACCAGATCGCAGGCAAACGTGGGGCACACGTTGACGCACTCGCCGCACGACGTACACTTGTCAAAATCGCACTCCGGCGTGCTCACCTGCATGTTCTGGGCAAGCTCGGGGTGGTCTTGCAACGTCGAGAGCACCAGTTGGCGCCCGTGCGTGAGCGAACGGCGACGCTTGGTCGTCGTGGTGCCGCACATGGTGTTGAGCGTACGCTCCAGCTGGGTAATCTGATGACGATGGGCTTTGAGTTTCTGCGTCACCGAGGCCAGCGCCGCCGTCGCCGGGTTGAGCTTGGTCACCGTCAGGCCCGTGGTGCGGGCGATCTTTTCCATGTACTCCTTGCGCTCGTACTCGCGGCGCTTATGGCACTTGAGGCTCTTGGGGTCGACCTCCAGGCCCATACCCGTGCCGGACCACTCCTCGGCCTTCGCAATCGCCTCGCCCAGAATATCCTCACCGCCGGTGTTGCGGCATTTATCGCACACGCCCAACGGCAGGTACACACTCACGTTGGGATAGTCGGCCAGTACCGAAAACCAAATCTCTGCCGTAATATCGCCCACGCAGGCGACGACAACCTCGTTCTCGCGCGGCATGCGCTTAAGGGCACGCGTGCAGGTAACGTAGGCGGTCTCGTGGCTCGTAGCCGCCGAGACAATGTCGTCATACAGGTTTTTAGGCGCCAGGCGCGGCGAAATAATCGCCTCAGTCGGACAAGCAGCGGCGCACAGACCGCACTTGCGACAGGAGTCGAGGATCTCGATGGCGTCTTCCTCGACCTCGATAGCGTTGACCGGGCACACGTCCATGCACGCGGTGCAGCCGCTCTTTTCGTTTTTGCAGGTCAGGCACGGAATGGTGTTACCGCGCGGACGCTCCTTGTAGTCGGCAGGATTCCACTGCAGCGCCGACGGATCGAGTGCATCGGTCACACCGCCAAGCGGGTTTTTAAGAAAGTCGAAACCCTTGCTGATCTCGATAATGTCATCAAACAGATCGTGTTCCTGCGCCATGCGCGGCCCCTCCCTGAGCAGTGCAAACAAGCAAGAGATAATGATACGCTATCGGCCCACGCCTCGGGCAAATTACACGCGGAGCACCTTTGAGGCAAATAGACCTACAATCTATTGCCAACCTAATCGCCTAGGTTTATTGAGGAGTCACAAGATGAAGATTGCCCTGATCGAACCGTTGGGAGTACCCGAGCAGACCATCGACAGGCTCTCCGCACCCCTTAAGGACGCCGGACACGAGTTTGTCTATTTCGATACCAAAACAACCGATCCGGCCGAGCTCGCTCGACGCAGCGAGGGCGCCGAGGTCGTCATGATCGCCAACAACCCCTACCCTGCCGAGGTCGTCGCCGGCGCCGATGCGCTCAAGATGATCGCCGTTGCCTTTACGGGCATCGACCACGTGGGGCTTTCCGCCTGCCGTGAGCGCGGTGTTGAGGTTCGCAACTGCGCCGGCTACTCCGACGTTTCGGTCGCCGAGCTCACCCTTGGCCTGACCATCGACGTGCTGCGCAAGGTGGGCGCCGCCGATGCCGCCGCCCGCAGCGGCAAGACGAGCGCCGGCCTAATGGGCACCGAGATCCGCGACAAGACCGTGGGTATCGTGGGCTGCGGTAAGATCGGCTGCGCCACGGGTCGTCTCTTTAAGGCCTTTGGCGCCCGCGTGCTGGGATATGCCCGCCACGAGCATCCCGAGGCAGCCGAGGCCGGCATTGAGCAGGTTTCGCTCGAGCAGTTGCTCGCCGAGTCCGATATCGTAAGCCTGCACCTGCCTAACAATGACACCACGCGCAAGAGCTTTGGCACCGAGCAGTTCGCCCAGATGAAGGACGGTGCCGTCTTTATCAACTGCGCCCGCGGTGCCATCGTGGATAACGATGCCCTTGCCCAGGCACTCAACGACGATAAGCTCGCCGGTGCCGGCATCGACGTCTTTGATATGGAGCCGCCCATCCCCGCCGACTACGCGCTCGTCAACGCCAAGAACTGCACCTTCACGCCACATGTAGGCTTCCTTACGCACGAGGCCATGCAGCGCCGCGCCAAGATTGAGTTCGACAACGTCGTCGCCTACGTCGAGGGTCGCGCGCAAAACGTTTGCGAGCTGTAGTCAAACGAGGGCGGGGCAAAACCTCATCGCAGGCCTACCCCGCCTTCTTTGGTTCAACTAACCTGACCCCTTTGCACCATAGCAAAAAGGGGCAAAGCCATCTGTTGGCTTTGCCCCTTCCTTAGCTTGATTTACTCATCCATGAGATAGTAGTGACCCAGTGCGTCGGCACCCAGAATGGCGTTTGCAACCATCTCGGGCGTCACCTCAAACGGCATGTTGCACATGGTGTCCTCGGGTGCGCAGGCGGCCTCGGCAACAATCATGGCCTGCTCGCGCGTAAGCTCGGCAACGCCAAGTTCCTTCATCGTGACCGGCAGGCCCAGCTCAATGCAGAAGCCCAAGACTTCCTCGAGCTTCTCGGTCGGGGCATCCTCGAGTACCAGCTGGACGATGGTGCCGAAGGCGACCTTCTCGCCGTGATACATGCTGTGGCACTCGGGCAGCATCGTCAGACCATTGTGGATGGCATGAGCAGCGGCAAGGCCCGAGCTCTCAAAGCCAATACCCGAAAGCAGCGTATTGGCCTCGATGATGTGCTCGACGGCAGGCGTGAGCGCACCCTTCTCCAGCGCAACCTTGGCCTTGACGCCATCGGCCATGAGCGTCTCATAGCAGAGCTTGGCGAGCGCCAGGCCGGCCATTCCGCCCTTACCGCCGGCGCAGGTGCCGCCGTCGGCATCGTGCGTCGCCTGGGCCTCAAAGTAGGTTGCGAGCGCATCGCCCATACCGGAAACCGTCAGGCGCACTGGGCTCGCCGCGATAACCGTCGTATCCATCAGGACAATGTTGGGGTTTGCCTTAAGGAAGAGATATTTATCGAACTGGCCGTCGTCGGTATAGAGCACCGAAAGTGCCGAGCACGGTGCATCGGTCGAAGCAATGGTGGGGCAAATGATAACCGGGGACTCCAGGTAATAGGCGACGGCCTTGGCGGTGTCGAGGATCTTGCCGCCACCGACGCCGACGATGATGTCGCAACCGTTGTCGCGGGCGAGCGCAACCAGGCGATCGACCTCGCCCTTGGAGCACTCGCCGTTAAAGTCCTCAAACAGCAGCTCGGCCTTGGCCTCGGCAAAGCCGCCCTCGATCTTGGCACCGACGCGCTTCTTGCCCGAAGGCGTCACGATGACGAGGGCCTTAGCGCCGAGCGGCTCGACATAGGAGCCGAGCTTGGCGAGCTCGTCCGGACCCTGGATGTACTTGCTGGGGCTATTGAAAATTGCAGCCATAACTATCCCATTCTCTAAAAGAAAAAAGAAAGGGGCTCCGTACAGATACGTGCGGAGCCCCTCGTTACGATAACAAGAGTCGATTAGAAATCGATGTCGGTGTCGTAGTAGCAGGCCTTGAGGATCTTCTCGAAGTCGGCAGCCTTGGTCTCACGCGGGTTCTCGGGCGTGCAGGCGTCCTGCTCGGCGTTCGCGGCAATCTCGGGCAGCTTGGCGAGGAACTCCTCCTCGGAAACCATCTGCGGGTTCTCGGCGTCGACCTTCACGCCACCATTCGCGTAATCCTTGATGGACTGCGGAATGTTGAGCTGGTCGTTGAGGTCGCGGATCTTCTGGACGAGCGCAGCGATGAGCTCCTCGTTGGTCTCGCCGGGAAGGTGCAGGATCTCCTTGGCCACGTAAGCGTAACGCTCGGCAGCACGGGGATCCTTGGAGTTCCACTGGATGACCTTGCCCAGGTACATGGCGTTAGCGGCACCGTGGATGATGTGGCCGTTCTCGAAGGCAGCACCGGTCTTGTGAGCCATGGAGTGAACGATGCCGAGCAGGCCCGAGGAGAAGGCGATACCGGCGATGCACTGAGCCTCGTGCATGTGCTGACGGGCCTCATGGTCGCCAGCATAGGACTTGGGCAGCCACTCGACGATCTCGCGGATGCCGTGCAGAGCGTTGGCGTCGGTGAACATAGAGGCGCAGGTGGAAACGTAGGCCTCCATGCAGTGGGTCAGAGCATCCATGCCGGTGTGAGCGCACAGCTTGGCGGGCATGGTGTAGGTGAGCTCGGGGTCGACGATGGCGACATCAGGGGTGATGTTGAAGTCGGCCAGCGGGTACTTGATGCCCTTTTCGTAATCCGTGATGACGGAGAATGCGGTGACCTCGGTAGCAGTGCCGGAGGTAGAGGAAATGGCGCAGAAGTGAGCCTTCTGACGCAGCTCGGGGAAGCTGAACGGCTGGATAATGTTGTCGAAGGACTCCTCGGGATACTCGTAGAAGACCCACATGGCCTTAGCAGCATCGATGGGCGAACCGCCGCCGATAGCAACAATCCAGTCGGGCTCGAAGTCGCGCATAGCGGCTGCGCCCTTCATGACGGTCTCGATGGAGGGATCGGACTCGACGCCCTCGAACAGCTTGACCTCCATGCCGGCCTCTTTGAGGTCGGCCTCAACGTCCTGCAGGAACCCGCCGCGGCGCATAGAGCTGCCGCCAGAAACGATGATGGCCTTCTTACCCTTGAGGTTCTTCACCTCGTGGCGAGCGCCCTCACCAAAGTACAGATCGCGAGGATTGGTAAAACGTCCCATACTGTGCCTCCTAAACAAGCCCCTCTTAGACTTGCGTATATAACGGAGCACCCAATTGGCTCCGTTAGGACCGGTTTGCGCGTTGCCGGCGATGACAATGCGCGATGTCTAAACGTCTCAACGCTCAGACAAACACTATTTTACCGTTCTGGTTGGTCAGTTATTCACCTAAAGCCGCCAATGATGAAACGTTTTTTCTATCCCTGAAGACCCTTGTGCGGCATTCATACTCCCAAGCTGGGCAAACGTTTTATCAAGGTTGACTACATATCCCGGGCAGGACCGTGCCCCTCCAAAATATGCACCGTTCGCCGCCAAAAATCGACCGTTTGCGGCACCGTGATACCACTCGGTCGTCCAAGGTGCCGACATTTGTGCGACATCCGTCTTCGTGGTGCAAAGGTGCAAGTCCAAGTGCGGCACCCCCGGTGTGCCACATGCGGGTAAACTAGAACCTTATATAGAAACATTTGAACCCTAACCGCAGCAAAGGAGGCCCCATGGCATTCGATCCCATTCAAGAGGATTGCCATCGCCTCGTTCTTGAGGCCTTGCGCCGCGACAATATCCCGCTCACCGACGGTGCCGCCGTAGAGCGTCTGATGGAACAATTCACCCGCAACCCCGCACCGCTCATCGTGCACGACCGCGACCGCGCCGGGCACCTCATTGCCAAGGTGGTCGAGGCTGTCGACTACCGCATTCCCTTTATCCCTGACGATACCCAGGCAGAGCAAGAAGAGGCAGCTGCCGAGAACATGCTCCGCGAGGCAGCCGCGCTCGATCCGGCCAACTGGGATGCCCAGCGCATGCTGACCGCCCTCACCGCCGAATCCAACGAGGAATACGTGCAGTATCTGGTGTCCAAGTGCGACGAGGTGGAGCACGACCTGGCGCTCAAGATCGCCTCGGCGCAGGACCCCTACGAGCGCGAGGCCGCTGGCGACCTTATGCGCCGCCCCTACCTGCGCTGGCTTGCCGCCTTGGCATCGCGCGCCCTCATTAGCGGCCGCTACCGCATGTCGCTCGAAGCCGCAAACCGCAGCCTCGACTTTGCCCCCAACGATCCTGCCGGCGTCCGCCACACCGCGATGCTCGCCATGGCAAAGCTCGAATACCCCGCCGAGGAGCTCAAACGCTTTCGCTCTGCCCACTCCGTCCCCTATCTCGCCAACACGCCGCTGCGCCGTCGTCCCAAGGACGCGGAGCGCGACTTGGACCCATGGACGCTCATCGCGCTGATGAGCGCTGCCTGGCGCGAGCTGGACTACGAGGGCGCCGAGCAATACTTGCGCATCCTTGCGCGCTCGTGTCCACACGCAGCCGAGGCGCTCTACTTCCAAACCGAGTTTCCCGATGGCGTCTATGCCCGCGTCAACGTGGGTGCGGGCTCCACCGACGAGCTTGTCCTCGCGCTGTCCGAGGCGACGCCGGTACTGCAGGAGGGCCTGGGCGCCCCCGACAACGCCAGCTTTGCCGCCTGGGTCGCCACCAACGATATCGTGCGTTCCCAGATCGACGAGCGCATCCTGCGGGCGGCCGAGCAGGGCCTGCCGTTTAAGGGAGGAGACCTCTAATGGATCCAAGCGTCTACCTCCCCGCCTACCTGGAGCGCGCCTACCTTGCGTCGCACCCCGAACTCACCGATGCAGCACGCGAGCTTGTCCATAACGACGTGAGCGTCAACCCTCATAAGTATGCGCAGACCGAGCATGCCCAGGCGCTGCTGTCCTATGCCGGCGTTCATCGTCACCTACTCGACGAGCTTCGCCGCATCGAGGACATGGGCAGCGACGAGGAGTTTGAGCAGACGCGCAACCGCTTGTTCGACGACATGCGCGATGAGCTGCTCAAGATTGTTCGCGTCGATGCGCATGTCCTCGATGCCCAGTTGCTCGCCATCATCCTGGCGGACACGCCCGTCGATGCCTGCCTGGGCGACTTGATGAAGCTCGAGGCGAGTACGGCCGACTACCTGCAACAGAGCGTGCCCGGGTTTGATATGGAGGCCCCGCACTACTGGGCCAATAATGTTTTGGCCGACGGTGTCACCGCAGCAGACCTTACCGTGAGCGAGCCGGCTCTTATCGGGTGGCTCCACACGCTCGAGGCCATCTCGCAGCTGTGTATGGCGAGCGCTCGTTACCGCGCCGCCGCCAACTATTCTCGCCGTGTCCTTAAGGCGGAGGGCTATCCCACCCGGGCCGCCGGCACCGTGTTGCTTGCCCTCGCCCGCTTGGAAGACCAGGACGGTTTTTTTGCCCTGGCTCACCAGCTCGAGGAGCAGATGGGGGCAGACGCACTCGAAAACTCTCCTTGGTACCTGCTCGCCCGCACGATTCTGCTGTTCAAAACAAACAAGATGCGCCCGGCGACGCGCGCGCTGCGTGAGTTCGCCAACCGTTGCGAGGGCGGCGCGTTCTTCTTGCTGAACCCCATGTACCAGACGCCGTATCTTCCCTGCCGACCCGAGCCACGCGATCCGTGGGATCTTTCGCACCAGGCCGTTTGGGAAGCGGACGGCATTATCTCGGACACCCCCGACTTTGCCCCCTGGGCCAATGCCTGCGAAGACGTGTCGCAGCTTGCCCAGGAATTTGCGCGCCGCTACGGCTTTTAGCGACGCGATCGCCCCGACCATGTCATCTATGTTAGGAACGGCTTCATGAACCTCCGCTCATCTCTCGCCTGCACCTCGAGCGATATCGCCCGCTGGGGACTGCGCTCTGTCTTCAAACGCCAGGGTGGCGTGCTTCCCGGCCGTATCGCCATGAAGATCGACCCCGAGCTGCTAAGCGACCTCGCAAGCCTAGTCGACCGCAGCGTGGTGATCACCGGCACCAACGGCAAGACCACAACCTCCAACCTCATCGCCGACGCCGTTGCTGCCAGCGGCGCTACCGTGGTGTGCAACCGTGCCGGCAACAATATGGAGCCTGGTGTGGTGGGCGCTCTGCTCGAGGCCCGCGGCGGCCTTAAGCACACCAGCAGCGACAAACGCGTGGGCGTTTTTGAGTGCGACGAGCTCTACACCGTACGCGTTCTGCCCAAGCTCAAGCCGACGTACTTTGTGCTGCTCAACCTGTTCCGCGACCAGCTGGACCGTTACGGCGAGATCGACCACACCCAGGACGTCATCGCCCACGCGCTGGAGCTTTCACCGGCAACGACGCTCATCTACAACGCAGACGACCCGCTGTGTGCCGCAATCGCCGCGCGCGTTCCCAATGCAAGCATCGCCTTTGGCATCGACGGCGCCACCGACACCGAATCCGACCGCATTAGCGACTCGCGTTTTTGCTCACAGTGCAACGCGCCGTTGGAGTACGACTATGTGCAGTACGGACAGCTTGGCGCATACCATTGCCCCTCGTGCGGCTGGGCCCGCCCCGGGCTTGTCCGTCGCGTGACGGGCGTGGAGCTCGGCTGCGACGGCTACGGCTTTGACCTGGTCTTTGGGTCTGCGCCCGACGCGGCTGCCGTACACATCGCCACACGCTACAACGGCCTATATATGGTTTACAACGTAGCCGCAGCCTTCTTCGCCGCCCACGAGCTGGGCGTGGACGCGGCGCATCTGCAGCCCACGCTCGATGCCTACATCCCCGCCGGCGGGCGTATGGGCCGCTGGGAGATCGCCGGCCGTACCGTCGAGGCAAACCTGGCCAAGAATCCCGTAGGCTTCGATCGCCAGATCCAGTCCATTAAAACAGCAGGTGGCAGGCTCTGCGCTTTCTTCCTCAACGACAACGATGCCGACGGCCACGATGTATCGTGGATTTACGACGTCGACTTTGAGCGCATCGCCGACACAACGGGGCTTGTCGCCTTTGCTGGCGGCACGCGCGCGCACGACATGCAGGTGCGCCTCAAGTACGCCGGCATCGACGCCGCCATCATCTCGAATATCGAGCAGGCAATCGGCGCCGTGGCAGACGAGGAGGCTGGCGACACTTTCTACGCCGTCGCCAACTACACGGCCTTTCCGCCGCTGGTCAAGGAGCTCGACGGGCTTAAGGATACCGATGCGAGCTCGGTTGCCTCCTGCGCCGTAACACGCGCCGATGGGAGCGCTGTCCCCGTCGGCGTCGCGCCGACCGAGCTTTCGCGCCCGCTGCGCATCGTCTATCTGTACCCCGATGCCCTCAACCTCTACGGCGACGGCGGCAACGTCATCGCTCTCGAGCGCCGCTGCGCCTGGCGCGGCATTCCCGTGCGCGTGGACGAGGTCCGTATGGGCGAGTCGCTCGATCTGCATGATGCCGATATCGTCATGATGGGCGGCGGCTCCGACCGCGATCAGTTGGCTGTGGCACACGAGCTGCTCGCTCAAAAAGACAAGGTTGCGGCCTATGTTGAGGACGGCGGCTCGCTGCTCGCCATCTGCGGCAGCTATCAGCTGCTCGGCCGTTCGTACTATATGGGCGAAAATCGCATTGAGGGCATGGGCATCATTGCCGCCGAGACCGTGCGCGGCTCCGACCGTCTGATCGGCAACGTCGCCGTCAAGACCGACCTGGCACCCGAGCCCTTTGTGGGATTCGAGAACCACGGCGGCCGCACTCTGCTCGACGCAGATGCCACGCCGCTCGGAACGTCCGTCGTCACGGGCACCGGCAACAACGGTGACGATGGCTTTGAGGGTCTGATCTACAAGGGCGTCATCGGCACGTACCTGCACGGCCCGGCGCTGCCCAAGAACCCCGAGCTCGCCGACTGGCTCATCGCGCACGCCCTCGAGCGCCGCGGCGATGCACAGGCCACAGCCCTGCTGCCGCTCAAGTCCCTCGACGACACCTACGAGCACGCCGCCCACGACGCCGCCATGAAGCTCCTCTCCTAACGCCCCACCACCACAAAGGGGACTGGCACCTTTGTGGTGGTTTTGACCCGCCCCAGCGGTTTGTCTCAATCTGTAACATTTAGACCGTTAAAAGTCGTCTTGCTGTTACAGAATGAGATGTTCGTCCCGACGCCTGCCTTTTGTCTCGATCTGTAACAGATAGAGCCGATTTGCCCGCCCAGATGTTACAGATTGAGATATTTGAAAATCGGAATAGAAGCCTACTCCTTTGTGGTGGTTTTCCAGTTTGCCAACGATATACGCGCCGGCAAAAAAGTCTGCTATACTCTTTCCCGCTGTCCCCATCGTCTAGCGGCCAAGGACGCCACCCTTTCAAGGTGGATATCGCGGGTTCGAATCCCGCTGGGGGCACCATTTAAACTGAGAAGCCCGTTGCCCTCGCGGTGACGGGCTTTTTGCTACCGATATGCCGGGATTCGAACCCGACAGGGTGCGAATCCCGGCATCATCGCAAGGCCCGTGGGCAAAAAATAGCAAATATGAGTAATATTACCAATTTAGTAACAGCGATTTCATGCCATCAGAAGGCGATTTAGACGCCAGGGGTCCTACGGCGGAAGAATTAAAGGCGCTTATCAGCTGAGTACTTGGACATATGTTGCGTAACACTGCATATTTTGCAAAAAGATAATGCTACGGGACTTGTGACAGTACTCATATTTGACGTTTTTTGCCCACGACCCCTTATTGCGTGGGTGAATCAGTTGCAAAACGGACTCCAAAGCGTCCTTCGCAAACAAAAAGCCGGGGCCCGCGCGATGCGGACCCCGGCTCAATACCGTGACGATATGTCAGTTACGTTCTACACGTAGAACAGGATGTCGTCGTAGGTCGGGACCGGCCAGTAGTCGGCGGCCACGATCTCCTCCATGGCGTCCACGGCGGCGCGCAGCGTATCCATAGCGGGAACGACCTCGTGTGCATACACATTGGCCTGCTCCTGGCCATCGAGGACCTCGGCCTTCTGATGCACGGCGTCGAGCGCCTTGATGGAGTCGTTGATGGCGGTGATGCCGTTGCAGAGCTTGTTGAGCGTGTTCTGCTCGCACTGCATGGCGGCCTCAGCACCGGCGGCACGAATAGTCTCGAGGCCCTTAGCGACCTTGGTGGCGTAGGCGGTAATGACCGGGCGATAGGTACGACGCGCCTCGCGAACCATCGTGGTAGCCTCGATGTTCATGAGCTTGTTGTACTTCTCGAGCTTGCAGTCGTAACGGCACTGGGCCTCGGCCTTGGTCAGGACACCCGTCTCCTCAAAGAGCGCAATGGCCTTATCGGAAACAAAGGCGGGCAGGGCGTCGGCCGTGGTCTTGTTGTTGGCAAGGCCGCGCTTCTCGGCCTCGATGGGCCACTCGTCGGAGTAACCGTCGCCGGAGAACAGGATGCGCTGGTGATCGGTCAGCACCTTCTTGCAGTACTCGAGCGCGGCGTCCTGGAACTTATCCTCGGGCGTACCCTCGAGTGCGTCGGCGAAGGACTTGAGCGACTTGGCCACGGCGGCATCGAGCACCAGGTTGGAGTCGGAGACGTTCTGCTCGGAGCCGCAGGCACGGAACTCGAACTTGTTGCCGGTGAAGGCGAACGGGGAGGTGCGGTTGCGGTCGGTGTTGTCCTGCATCAGCTTGGGCAGGGTATCGGCGCCCAGGTCGAGCACGCCGCGCGTGGCATGGACGGAAGCCTTGCCATCGATGATCTTCTCGACGACCTCGGTAAGCTGGTCGCCCAGGAAGATGGACATAATCGCCGGAGGAGCCTCGTTGGCGCCCAGACGATGGTCGTTGCCGGCCGAGGCAACGGAGGCACGCAGGAGCTCCTGATAGTTATCGACGGCCTCGATCACCGCGGTGAGGAAGACGATGAACTGCAGGTTGTCGAGCGGAGTGTCGCCCGGATCGAGCAGATTCTCGGACTCGGTGCCAAGCGACCAGTTGTTGTGCTTGCCCGAACCGTTGATGCCCTCGAAGGGCTTCTCGTGCAGCAGGCAGACCAAGTCGTGACGGGAGGCGATGAGCTTCATCTTCTCCATCATGACCAGGTTCTGGTCGATGGCCTCGTTGACCTCGCCATAGACAGGGGCGAGCTCATGCTGGCAGGGAGCGACCTCGTTGTGCTTGGTCTTGGCGGGAATGCCAAGCGCCCACAGCTCATCGTCCAGGTCCTTCATATAGGCCGAGACGGTGGGGCGGATAGCGCCAAAGTAGTGCTCCTCGAGCTCCTGGCCCTTGCAGGGGGCAGCGCCAAAGAGGGTGCGGCCGGTGATGACCAGGTCCCTGCGCTTGCGGTAAGCGTCTTTCTTGATCAGGAAGTACTCCTGCTCATCGCCCACGGAAGGAACGACCTTCTTGGGGGTCTTACCAAACAGCGCCAAAACGCGCTTGGACTCACGCGAGAGCGCGGTCATGGAGCGCAGCAGCGGGGTCTTCTTGTCCAGGGCCTCGCCCGTGTAGGAGCAGAAAGCCGTGGGGATGCACAGGACATCGTCCTTAATGAAGGCGGGGCTGGTAGGATCCCAAGCGGTGTAGCCACGGGCCTCGAAGGTGGCGCGCAGGCCGCCGTTGGGGAAGCTGGAGGCGTCAGGCTCGCCCTGGATGAGGTTCTTGCCCGTAAACTTGGTAATGGCGGTGCCGTCGTGGTTGGGCTCGAGGAAGCTGTCGTGCTTCTCGGAAGTAATGCCCGAAAGCGGCTGGAACCAGTGCGCGTAGTGCGTCGCGCCCTTGGAGATGGCCCAGACCTTCATGGCGTGGGCAACGGCGTTGGCCACATCCAGGTCGAGCGGCTCACCGTCCTCGAGGGTTGCAGCAAGGCGCTTCCAAATGTCCTTGGGGAGGTAGTCCTTCATGACTTCCTCAGAGAACACCATGGTCCCGAAGCGGTCAGTAAGATCGGCCATACGGAACTCCCTTCGTATCGGCACCGCGTGAGAAGCGGTGTTGATTACTAACGAACGAGTCATAGCTTAGACTCGCCGTGTTTCCGCGACATTACCGTTATGTTGCTGTCGCGAAACCAATCAATGAGGTTACCGCATCACAGCGGCGCTGCCGCCCTTAATGGCCAATCAACTGTATAAATTGCAGACCTCTCCCCATAGTTTAAGGGTAGTCAATTTGGGATGGGGCTCTATTAACTGGTATTTCGTATAAGATACCAGTCTTTATAGCCCCATCCTAGATTGACCGCTCTGTTATAAGAAATGCCGATAGCAAAGCATTTTCGATTGGTATCCCCAAATAGCGAGTGAAACTCCACCGTAACACAGTGGTGCTGTAGAATCCTTACTACACATCACACTATTAAGTATCTAAAGGAGCACGATATGCGCGTCGACGAGGTTTTTAAGCAGGCAGCATCCCAGGGCACCGCACCCGTTTCGTTTGAGATGTTCCCGCCCAAGGGCGAGCTTACCCTCGACACGGCTCGCGAGGTGGCAGGCAATCTGTGTAAGCTTTCGCCGAGCTTTGTCTCGGTCACCTGCTCGGCCGGCGGCTCGGGTAACGGTGCCACCACCGCCCCCATCGCGCATATGATTTCGAGCGAATTCGATACGCCCTCGGTAGCGCATCTCACCTGCGTGGGCCGCACCCACGCCGACATCGCCGCCAAGATTGACGAGTATCGCACTGCCGGCGTGGAAAACGTGCTAGCCCTGCGCGGCGACCTGCCCGCCGGCGCGACCGAGGACGACAAGCCTGCCTCCGACTACGCCTACGCCCGCGACCTCATCCCCGAGCTCGTCGACGCCGGCTTTTGCGTGGGCGCCGCAGCCTACCCCGAAGGCCACATTGCCTGCGAGGATCTCAACCTCTCGGTCGAGCACCTCAAGCAAAAGCAAGACGCCGGCGCGAGCTTCTTTGTGACACAGCTCTTCTTTGATAACGAGTGCTTCTATCGCTTCCGCGAGCTTGCCGACAAGGCCGGCATCACCGTGCCCATTACCGCGGGCATCATGCCGTTTATGGGCAAGTCGCAGATCAGCCGCATGGTCTTTATGTGCGGCGCGTCGCTGCCCTCCCCCGTCATCAAGATCCTCGCCAAGTACGAGAACGACCCCGAGAGCCTGCAGGCAGCCGGTGTAGATTATGCTGCTCGTCAGCTTTGCGACCTTAAGGAGCACGGTGCCGACGGTCTGCACCTGTACACTATGAACCGTCCTGCAATCGCCGCGACCATTATGGAGCGCCTGGGGTAATGGAAAAACCGCACGTCGATACAACCGTTGTTGAAGTGCCGGCCGACCTTGCGTCGCCGGCGCTTTACCGTATCGACGCTGCCCACCACCCTCGTGTCGACCGTGCCGAGATGCTGCGGTATCTGGGCTACGGCGGCCAGCAGATTGAGCCCGAGCTGTCACGACGAATTGAGCTTGTAGTCGAGCGCCTAGAGCTGGATATCGAGCCCCGCGGCGTGCGACGCGTGTTTGCCGTCGATGCCACGGGCGTCGACGAGCAGGGCGAGCCCTGCATCCGCTTGGTTGGCACCAATGTTGAGCTGCGGGGTCGTGATATCTATCGACATCTCAAAGACGCCCACCTGGCGGCGCTCATGGCCTGCACCCTCGGGATGTCTGCCGAACGCCGTCTGCGCACCACGGGAGCCCAGCAACCCCTGGAAGGCGCCGTGCTCGACGCCGCATGCTCTGCCTATGTGGAGGCCGCCGTCGAGCAGATGGACCAGCGGGTCAAGGCTGCAGCCGCTGCACACGGGCTCGCCGGCAACTGGCGCTTCAGTCCCGGCTATGGCGACTGCCCGCTCTCTGCCCAGCGCTCGATCGTGGATGCACTCAATGCCACGCGCCTCATTGGACTTACCGTCACCCCCACCAGCCTGCTCATGCCCACCAAGAGCGTGACCGCTGTGATTGGTCTGTTCGACGGCGAAGTCCACGACGCCCAGAGCCGCCCCACCTGCAATATCTGCCGCATGCGCGAGCACTGCCGCTTCCGCGCCGCCCACACCACCTGCTATTCCAGCCATTAGGAGCCATCGATGTTTACTCCGCTTATCACTCATGATCTGGACGGCGCCGCGCTGGCGGCACCCGTTGATGCCGCACGCCGTAATGGCGCTGCATACAAGACGCGCACGATCGACGACCTTCGCATTAAGGATGACCGCCTGCGTGCCGCCATCGAGGGCACGGGACACCTGCTGTTTGACGGCGGCATGGGCACCATGCTGCAGGCGTCCGGCATGAAGGCCGGCGCCCTGCCCGAGCTGCTCAACTTTGAGGAGCCCCAGGTCATTACCGACATTCAGCGCCAATACGTCGAGGCCGGCTGCGACGTGATCACCGCCAACACCTTTGGCGCCAACGCCCACAAGCTCGACGGCGCCGCCACCGTGGCAGACGTCTTTGCCGCGGCAGTCACCTGCGCCCGCGAGGCCGGCGCCCGCTACGTTGCCGGCGATATCGGCCCCATCGGCGCCCTGCTGCGCCCCTTGGGTACCCTCAGCTTCGACGAGGCCTATGACCTCTTTGCCGAGGAGGTGCGCGCCGGCGTCGATGCGGGTGTGGACCTCTTTATTATCGAGACCATGACCGACCTTGCCGAGATCAAGGCCGCCGTCCTCGCCTGCCGCGAGAATTCCGACCTGCCCGTCTTTGCCACCATGACCTTTGAGGAAGACGGTCGCACCTTCTTGGGCACGAGCCCCGAGGTCGCCGCCATCACCCTCGACGCCATCGGCGCCGACGTCCTGGGCATCAACTGCAGCCAGGGCCCGGCCGAGCTCCGAGGACTCGCCGCGCGTATGCTCACCGTCACCGACAAGCCCGTTATGGTGCAGGCCAATGCGGGACTGCCCCGCGTGGACGACGACGGCAATACCGTCTTTGACATCCAAGCCCCCGAGTACGCCGAGGCCGTCGCCGGCATGATCGCCGACGGTGTGAGCGTCGTGGGCGGCTGCTGCGGCACCACGCCCGCGCATATGGCGGCCCTGCGCACGCTTATCGACAACCACACGCCCAGTCCGCGCCGCCGCAAGCCCAGTATGTCGGTCACGAGCGCCCAGACCGTGGTGGACCTTCCCTGCGACGGCCACAAGATCGCCGTCATCGGCGAGCGCATCAACCCCACCGGCAAAAAGCGCCTGCAGCAGGCCCTGCGCGACGGCGACCTGGACTACGTCGTGAGCCAGGGCATCAGCCAGCAGGAGCAGGGCGCCGACATCCTGGACGTCAACGTGGGCCTGCCCGAGATCGACGAGGTCAAGGTCATCCAGCAGGCCACCGAGCAGCTCCAGGGCTCCACGCTGCTGCCGCTGCAGATCGACTCCACCGACCCCGCAGCCGTCGAGGCCGCCGTGCGCCGCTACGCCGGCAAGCCCATCATCAACTCGGTCAATGGCAAACAACAGATCATGGATGAGATCCTTCCGCTGGTGGCCCACTACGGCACCAACGTCGTCGGCCTTACGCTCGACGAGGGCGGCATCCCCGATACCGCCGAGGCCCGCTTCGCCATCGCCGAGCGCATCGTGGCCGAGGCCGCCCGTTACGGCATCGGCCCGGACCGCATCCTCATCGACTGCCTGGTCATGACCGCCTCGACCAACCAGCGCCAGGCCGAACAGATCCTGCGCGCCATGTCCCTGTGCAAGGAGCGTCTGGGCGTCAAATGCGCGCTCGGCGTGTCGAACATCAGCTTTGGCCTGCCTGCCCGCCCGCTGCTGGGCTCGGTCTTTTTGGCCGCCGCCTTTGGTGCGGGCCTGGACGCCCCCATCATGAACCCGGGTTCCAAGCGCTTTATGGACACCGTCTACAGCTATCGCGTGCTGAGCGTTGAGGACGAGGGCTCGACCGGATACATCGAGCGCTACGCCGGCTGGACCGACCCGTACAAGATTGCCGCCAACCCGGCGGCCGCTCAGTCGGCATCGAGCGATGCCACGCCTGCCGCAAGCACCACCGCAAGCGCCGATGACGACCCCATCCGCCACATGGTCGTCTCGGGCCGCAAGGGCGAAATCGCGGCCGAGACCGAGCGTCTGCTGGCAGATCACGACGCCATGGACCTCATCAACAATCACTTTATCCCCGCCCTCGACGAGGTTGGCGTCCTCTTTGACCAGGGCAAGTTCTTCTTGCCGCAGCTTATGGCCTCGGCCGAGGCCGCGCGCGTGGGCTTCGACACCATCAAGCGCCTGATGCCCGCCGGCGAGATCGCCGACAAGGGCAAGATCTGCGTGGCCACCGTTAAAGGCGACATCCACGACATCGGTAAGAACATCGTCAAGATGCTGCTCGATAACTACGGTTATACCGTCTTTGACCTAGGCCGCGACGTCGACCCGCAAGAGGTGCTCAAGACCGTACGGGAGCGTGACATCAAGCTCGTCGGCCTCTCGGCGCTTATGACTACCACCGTCGTGGCCATGGAAGAGACCATCAAGCTGCTTCATGCCGAGGTGCCGGGCGTCAAGATCATCGTAGGCGGCGCCGTACTCACCCCCGAATACGCCAAACAGATCGGCGCGGACTACTACGCCAAAGACGCCGCCGAAAGCGCGCGCATCGCCGAAGAGGTCTTTGGGCAGTAACACAACGGAAACAACCGAGCACCAAAACGTGCCGCATGCGCCACTTGGCACGTGCGGCACGTTAGAATAGACAAGACTATGCTCGTTTTGGCAGATAGGAGCGCAAGGATGGCGATCACGCCCGCAGAAATCGCGGAAACCCGCGGCATGGTTGAGGAGCAGAACCTCGACATCAGAACCATCACCATGGGTGTTTCGCTCATGGGTTGCGGTGACGAGAACCTCGACCGCATGTGCACGAAGATCTACGACCACGTGACGCACACGGCTGAGCACCTGGTCGAGACCGCCGAGAACCTCGAGCGCGAGTACGGTATCCCCATCGTCAACAAGCGCGTTTCCGTCACCCCGGTGGCGCAGATCGCCGCGTGCTGCAAGGATGAGGACCTCACCCCCATCGCGCATGCCCTCGACCGCGCGGCCGAGACGCTCGGCATCGATTACCTGGGCGGCTTCTCCGCACTCGTCCAGAAGGGCATCGGCAACGCCGACCGCCGCGTCATCCAGTCCATCCCCCAGGCGCTCGCTACCACGAGCCGCGTCTGCTCCAGCGTCAACGTCGCCAGCCTGCGCGCCGGCATCAACATGGACGCCGTGCTCATGGCCGCCCAGACCATCATCGATGCCGCTAAACTCACGGCCGACCAGGATTCCGTCGGCGCCTCCAAGTTTGTCTGCTTTGCCAACATGGTCGAGGACTCCCCGTTTATGGCGGGCGCCGTCCACGGCGGTGGCGAGGCCGACGCCGTCATCAACGTAGGCGTCTCGGGCCCCGGCGTTATGGCCGCAGCCCTGGAGACGCTGCCCGACTCCGCATCGATGATGGAGGTTGCCGAGAAGATCAAGCAGACCGCCTTTAAGATCACCCGCGCCGGCGAGCTCATGAGCCGCGAGGCCGCCCATCGTCTGGGTGTCGAGAAGGGCATCGTCGACCTGTCGCTGGCCCCCACGCCTGCCATCGGCGACTCCGTCGCGCGCATCCTCGAGATCATCGGCGTGGGCACCTGCGGTGGCCCCGGCACGACCTGCGCGCTCGCCATGCTCAACGATGCCGTCAAGAAGGGCGGCGTCATGGCCAGTTCCAGCGTGGGCGGTCTCTCGGGCGCTTTCATCCCCGTGTCCGAGGACGCCGGCATGATCGCCGCCGTCGAGGCCGGTGCGCTTTCGCTCGAGAAGCTCGAGGCCATGACCTGCGTGTGCTCCGTTGGCCTGGACATGATCGCCATCCCCGGCGACACTCCGGTCGAGACCATCGCCGGCATCATCGCCGACGAGATGGCCATCGGCGTCATCAACAACAAGACCACGGCCGTCCGCGTGATTCCCGCCATCGGCAAGGGCGTGGGCGACTGCGTCGAGTACGGTGGCCTGTTCGGCCGTGCGCCCATCATGCCGGTGAACCCCAACGCCGGCACCGTGCTTGCCCACCGTGGCGGACGCTTCCCGGCACCGCTGAACTCGCTGAAGAACTAGCTGAGGGGTTCGGGCGAGGAGCCCCGGGGAGGGCAAATATATAAGGTCGCCTGCTCGGACAGTCCTGACTCGCACGGAGAGCACATTAAGTGCTCTCCGGCTCGTGCGGAACTCGCGATCGACCTTATATATTTGCCCTCCCCGGGGCTCCCGCACAACGGGACCTCAGTTGGGTTCTATCCCGGCTGCAGTTGCTTCGCTCCTGCACCACTTGGCTGGTGCGGCGGTTTGGCGTTGGAACGGTTCTTTTTCTGATATATGCTGGTTGCGGCTCTTCTTTTGGGGGGAGTCGCTTTTTTGTTGTGAGGGGGATAGCCCGTGGCTGATAGTGTAATTCAATCTGAGCTGCTTGCTGCGGATTGGAATGGCGAATGGATGCGTCTGCAAGCTGCTCGGCGGCGGGCTGATGATTCTTTTGAGTGGGATAAGCGAGCTCGGCATTTTCGTCCACTGGAAACTGCTCCGTATGCTCAGGATTTTATAAAGCTGTTGGCGCTTGAGCCCGGCGAGTCGGTGCTCGATATGGGGTGTGGGGCTGGGTCGATTGCTATTCCGCTTGCTCAGGCTGGGCATTCCGTGATTGCTGCCGACTTCTCTCCTGCCATGTTGGGCACCCTTGATGCCGGCATTGAGTATTACGGGCTCGAGGATCTTATTACACCGCTTGAGCTTGCTTGGGATGACGATTGGGATCTGGTTGGGCCGGTTGCCAAGGCTGTAGATGTTGCCTTTGCCAGTCGGTCGGTTACGACGACCAACCTAAAAGGCGCGCTTGCCAAGCTTGATCGTACGGCTCGTCGGTGTTGTGCTGTCACGATGGTCGCCAACTCCAGCCCGCGCTATGACCTGCACTTGATGAACGCTATCGGCGCCTCGGTTACCTGCAGTAATGGCTTTGTGTATGCTTTTAATATCCTCATTCAGATGGGTGCCCTGCCGCAGGTTACGTACTTTGAATCGCCTCGTCGCGATACCTTCGATAGCCTCGAGGCAGGCGTGACGGACTTCTCCCGTATGCTCGAGCATGGCAACGAGGATAAAATCGACCGCCTGCGCGACTATATCGCTCAGCACATGATTGAGAACCCCCATGCCGGTGAGCCGGGCTCCAAGGGCGTGCCGCAGAGGCGCTATATGCTCGATCATGTCCGCAAGGTTCGCTGGGCGTTTATTGCATGGGAGCCGGTCTCTGCGCCCAGCTCATAGCCTGTTCGCAGCCCACGCCGCCCACTCACTCGGCATCCGCATTCTTTTTGAACTGGGCAAACGCGCTCCACACCGCGCCGTTCCTGCGCTATCGTGGGACAGCTCACGTAGATTAAGGCCCCATCGTGGGGCGCCCCATACATAGAAAGCGAGAACCCATGGCACTGACAGGAGCCCAGGTCAAGCAGCTTCGCAGCATGGCCCATCACCTCAACCCCGCCATCATTATCGGTAAGTCCGATGTCAACGAGGGCACCGTCGAGCAGACGGTCGCCTACCTGGAGAAGCACGAGCTCGTTAAGTGCTCCGTGCTCGATGGCTCCAGTCTTTCCGCCCGCGAGGCCGCCGAAGAGCTCGCTGAGCGCTGCCACGCCGAGGTCGTCCAGGTCATCGGCCGCAAGTTCTCGCTGTATCGCGAGTCCTCGCGCAAGGACATCGAGAAGATCAAGCTCGTCTAAGAGCCAATGGTCCGGCGAGCCAACACGTAGCAAGCTTACGGGTGCCCAAGTACTTCGGGCGCCCGTTTTTTATCGCTCGACCAGCACGCGATTGAGCCGTCCCTCCACCAAGCGCTCGTATAGACGCCGCGTCTCGGGCTCGGGCACGCCATTGACCTGCTCCCTCAGATGGTGCATATGCCCGCTGTATAGCTCGACGATATCGCGCCGCCGCCCCGCCGCACTGTAGACGCGCATGGCGCAGCGCACCATATCCTCGCGCGCCGTTTCCTGCCGAAGCCCCGACTCCGCCAGCCAAATCGCCGACTGCAGATCGTTTTCTTCTAGAGCGGCATTGGCCCCCTTAATCATGCAATCGATGTACTTTGACTGCATAATGCGTCGCATACGCAAAAAGTAGGTGGGATTACAGCCATTGGGAACATACAGCGGTCCGGCATAAAGCTGCTCAATCTTAAGGCACAGCTCAACTAAATGGGGCCCGCGCGCACCCGTGCGATTTCCCAAAACCTCACGGCTTATCTGGTCAAACAGCCGTACATCGGTCTTGACGTAGTCGCCGTTGAGTCCGATGCATTCATTTTGGATGAGCACACACGACTTGCCATCCGGCGTCGGTCCCAAAGCCGACCGCAAGCGGGATATCGTCGAGTACAGGTTATTGCGGGCGCTATTGAACTCGGCATGGGGCCACAGCTCCATGGCCAGCGTCTCACGATCGACGAGCGCATCCATGCCCAGTGCAAGCCGCTCGGCAAGTGTCGCCGCCTTCTTGCGGCGCCACATTTTGTCCGTGATGGGAAACCCGTCGCGCTCGGCGCGAAACGCACCAAACATGCGAATCTCGATATGGTCGATGGTATCAACGGCTTCAACCTCGCCGGCCTGGAACAGGCGCTCGCCCTCCCCTTCCAAATCGTCGCGCAGCGAGTACCGCGACAGCTCGCGCACGGGAAGCTTCTTGCGTATCCTGCCCGCCGGCTCGCCCAGACAATGCATGGCAAGGCGCGCAAAGAGCCGATACGATGGCTCTAGAATCCCCGCACGATTCATGGACATCCAGGCCGCAAGATCGCTATCTCGTCCCGCGCAGGCCAAATGCAGCGCCACCATCCAGGCCTCTGCGCCACCAACCTGCGTCTGGCTTATATCGAGTAGCTCCGCTTCCTCGCGCACCGAAACCATCGAGGTGTTACGCAGATATGCCGCGCGCTCCAGCAGCAATGCGTTATCGCGCATGTACGCAATCGACTCCTCGGCAAGTTTGAGCACTTGGACCGCACGGAACTTTGCATTAACCGGCCGTCCCTCTGCCAGCGACTGCCAGCCTTCTAGCAACAGGCCAAACAGCTGAATCTGGTTGTCGCGCATGCGCACAGCAAAACGATCGAGCTCGTTGAACGCCGCGTCGTCGGTTACCGGCAGGCCGGAAAGGAGCCGCCGTGCCGCCAACACCATGCGCACCCAGATAGCCATCGCCTTAAGCCCACGTACGTCGAGCGCCTCCCGCACCACCGTCATCTCGTCGTCGCGCTCGTCGGTTCCCGCAAACGACCCGTCAAAAAGCTCCACCAGCATGCTATCGGCCCGTATAACAATCCCCGCGATGTCGAGCTCACAGTCGTAGGCCTTGCTCGTTTTGAGCTGCTGTAGAACGCCGCCGTCATCTCCCCGTTCGGTCAGGCATCGCTTGACCTCGATATGCGCGGACAGCATGTCGAGTGCGGTGTGGGACGTCTCTATTTCTGGCACGGCCAGGTTCGTAGGAAGCCCAAGCCCGTTGTCCCCATAGCAAACAGCCGTCAGTGTCTGGGCCGCCCTCCATGAAACAGGGTCTATTTCGCAGGCCGCCCGTTCGCCCCCGCGCTCGATGACCGATGCCATATAGCGAGCGAGCTTTGTATTGGACACGCTGACCGCCGCCAGATATACGCCGAGCGCCTCGGCAGGCGTTGGCTCTGGAGCCGGATCGTCGGCATCGATCGTGCCCAGCGCTGCTCGGCAGATATCGGCCCCGTGCCCCGTCAGAGCCAGATCGACCCCATACTGCCCAGCAAGTTCAAGGACCGCTTCACGGTCCAAAAAGGCGTCCGCCAGGCCCATCGCCGCATCGCATCTACCCGCCTTAAGCAAAATCCGGGCCGCCCTCGGAACAAGCTCGGGGCGAACCTCGGCCACCAACTTGCGCAAGCGCAAGCGTCCGTTATCCTCCGTGCCCAGACACGTAAAACTCCGCTCGGCGGGATCCAAGCCAAAGATCGGGTAGTCGCGTACAAAGTAGGACTGGTCGACCATCGACAACCTCACCCCACAGGCCTCGAGTTCTGCGATATTGCCCTCGCCCATCAAAACCATGAGACATGCCACGCAAAACAGCGCATTATTGTCGAGCGAAGCCAGATCGACAAGTGCCGCGCCATATACGTTGACAATCTCGTTTTCGAGCAGACCGGCTACGTCGCCTTGGCCATACAGACCCGTCTGCAATGCCGAAACGAGCTCGGGCACGCCCTGCGTGAGCTGATAAAAGTCGAGCGATGTGCTGATCGAAAACGCCGATGCCCACGCCGAATACTCATAGGCATGCACCTTGAGCATCTGCGCATTGATCTTAACCGAATCGCCCAGCCCATGAATCAGCTGACGATTTGAAGGACGGCAGGAGATAAAGACCCCTATCCCCATAGCGCGCAGGCCGCGAATCCTGTCGATGAGGTCTTCGGTATCGTGCTGATCGAGGTTTGGCACATTATCAATCGCGATAAGGGAGTGCGGTTTGTCTTTGAGTTCTTCGGTAACCACCTCGAGCTGCATAAACACCTCGCGCCCAATGGCGCGATCGGCCTCGATAATCCGCACGGGGCCTCGCGTCGGGTCGCATTTAACCTCATGGGTGTACTGCAGCAGCACCGAGGTCTTCCCAAACCCGTCGGGCGTATAAAGAACCACGATGCCGGCCTTTCGGCCCTTGGCGAGAAGCTCATTCATCAAGCGTTCGCGTCGCACCATATAGCCACCGCCCAGCGGCATCAGCTCGAGATCGTCCATACTGCCCAAATCGTTTACCATGCCCGCTCCTCAACTCGACCGTATGGACACTGTAACCGCAAGACCATACAAGCCGCGCTATGAATAGAGCGACCTTGTGTTTTAGGTTGTCTTTTGGTACGCAAGCGGCAAGTTTTTGTACAGCGAGGGCCGATTGTTATTAATCCCCCGACTAATCGGTCTTTAAGCAGGTAAATGAGCTTGTCAGCTTGTCCCATCTAAGCGGCAGTGTAACGCAGATGAACAAGGTTCAGCCATGTCATTCAACTCGCCTAGCACCCGCTACCGTCTACGACCTTCTAGTGGCATTTTTGCATAGAATCTGGTATGGAATGAATCAAGCTGTTGGGCATCCGGCATTCGTCAAGCTTGCGCCAAGATTTTGGTCAAGCGGGCGGAAAGGGATAGCAAAAAGGCCCCCGCAAAGCGGAGGCCTTAGGCAAGGCTATGTCGAGGTGCAGGATTCGCGCTACTCGCAGAGCGAAAGGGCGGCCTCGTCGGCAACGACAACGCAGTTGGTGTGCAGCTGCAGGATCGAAGCCGGGCACTCGGGTGTAACCGGACCATAGCACATGTCATGCACAGCCTGAGCCTTGGCCTCGCCGTTGGCGACGACCAGGATCATGCGGGCATACATGATGGTCTGGGTACCCATGGTGTAGGCCTGACGGGGAACATCGTCGATGCTGTCGAACAGGCGGCTGTTGGCCTGAATGGTGCTCTCAGTGAGGTCGACGCAGTGCGTACCCTTGGAGAAGTGGTCATCGGGCTCGTTGAAGCCGATGTGGCCGTTGTTGCCGATGCCGAGCAGCTGCAGATCCGGGTAACCGGCGTCGGCGACGATCTTGTCGTACTCAGAGCAGGCAGCGGCGGCGTCGGGGTTGGAGCCATCGGGCACATGCGTGTTGTTCAGGTCGATGTTGATGTGATCGAAGAAGTTCTCGCGCATGAAGTAGTGATAGCTCTGGGGATCGTCGTGCGAAAGGCCGCGATACTCGTCCAGGTTGTAGGTGCTAACCTCGGCAAAGTCGACGTCGCCCTTCGCGTACCAAGCAGCGAGCTGCTTGTAGGCACCGATCGGGGTGGAGCCGGTGGCAAGGCCCAGCACACAGTCGGGCTTGAGGATAACCTGCGCCGAGATGATATTAGCGGCCTTGCGGCTCATATCCTCGTAGTCTTTAGCTTTAATGATCTTCATTACGCGTCCTTTCTCGTACAAGAGAGGCAAGGCTCCCTTACAAGCACTTGCCCGCGGCCCGCGTCGGCCGCAACCAACGTGTGCGGCCACCAGGGCGAGGTCGCGTAATGTATGTGTCTCGTGTCTAGCCGCGTCGAGGCCCCTGCCCGTCCACGGTGACCCGAAGCTGTTTAGCCTCGGACAAATCCCATCTTGCCACGGAGGGCGTCCTCTTTCAAGGGCGCCCTCCGTAAACGTGTTTGAATTGTAGGCTAATGGCCACGTGCACTTGCTAGCGCTCGCGAGCAACGATGAGTTGGTCCATCTCTTCGACATGCACGCCAACGGAGCCCTTGATGCTTGAGAACTCAACGGAGTTGCACACCAAGATGGGAACCGTCACATCGTAGCCCTCGGCAGCAATTGCCTCGCGATCGAACTCAATGAGTACATCGCCCTTATGGACGATGTCACCCACTTGCGCATGTACGGTAAAGTGCTTGCCCTCGAGCTGAACAGTGTCCAAACCAACGTGGATGAGCACGTCCAAGCCATCGACCGTGTTAAGCGCAACGGCGTGTCCCGTGGGAAAAATGGCCTCGACCTTGGCGTCAGCCGGTGCAATCACACGCGTTCCGGTGGGCTGAATCGCCACGCCCTGGCCCAAAAGGCCAGTGGCAAACGTCTGATCGTTTACCTCGGAAAGCGGAATGACGTCGCCCGAGATGGGAGCATCCAGCGTAAGGACTCGACCACGCATACCAAAAGACCTTAGGACTTTAGTGAACATGCTCCCCCTCGGACATACCAATCAATCAAAATAACCTCAACAGTTTACCACTTGGCAACGGTTTTTGACCATTAGGGAAGTTCGCGCTTGACAACCTCGACGATGTCGTCAACAACGCGCTGGGTCAGCTCGTGCGTCTCGGCCTCGGCCATCACGCGGACCAGCGGCTCGGTACCGCTCGGGCGCACCAGAATGCGGCCGCGGCCGTCAAGCTCCTTCTCGGCAGCAGCGACGGCATCCCAGATGGGCTGGCAATCGTCCAGACCGGCCTTGTTGTCCGAATGCACGTTGACGAGTACCTGCGGGTACTTCTTCATGATACCGGCAAGATCGGTGAGGGTGCGACCGGTGCGCTTGAGCACGGCCAGCAGCTGCAGAGCCGTCACCAGGCCGTCGCCGGTGGTGTTGTGCTCCAGGAAGATGATGTGGCCGGACTGTTCGCCGCCGATGACGGCGCCGTCCGCGAGCATGCGCTCAAGAACATAACGGTCGCCCACGGCGGTCTGAACCATCTCGAAGCCCTGCTCCTTCATAGCGATGGAGAAGCCCAGGTTGCACATGACGGTCGAGACGATCTCGGAGTTGGCGAGCTTGCCGCGAGCGGCGAGGTCAGAACCGCAGATAGCCAGGATGTAGTCACCGTCGATCTCATTGCCCTCGCTGTCCACGAACAGCACGCGATCGGCGTCGCCGTCGTGGGCCAGGCCGATATCGGCGTGGGTGCGCAGCACGAGCTCGCGCAAGGGCTCAAGGTGAGTGGAGCCGCACTCAACGTTAATGTCGGTGCCACAATAATCGGTGTTGATGGCATGGACCGTGGCACCCAGGCGCTGCAGCGCGGCGGGCGTAGTCTGGCAGGAAGCACCGTGACCGCAGTCGACGGCAACGACCAGGCCGTCGAGCCTCAGGCCATCAAGCGTATCGATGGCGTGGTCGACGTATGCCTTGCGGGCGTCCTTCATCTTGATGATGTGGCCCACGCCGGCGCCAGTCGGCAGCGTGTCGGCAGCCATGGCTTCCTCGGACATGACCCAGGCGCTGATCTCTTCCTCGACAGCATCGGGAAGCTTCATACCCTTGCGGCTAAAGAACTTGATGCCGTTGAACTCCGGCGGATTATGCGAAGCAGAGATGACGATGCCGCCGTCGAGCTCGTTTTGAACAGTGAGCAGCGCCACGGCGGGCGTGGGAATGACGCCGCAGCAATGCGGACGGCCGCCCTCGGCCATAATGCCGGCGGTCAGAGCGCTCTCGAGCATGGTGCCCGAAAGGCGCGTGTCGCGGCCGATGCAAATATCCGGACCAAGGAACTTGGTCGCCGCGCGGCCCAGGCGAAACGCGAGGTCGCACGAGAGGTCGGCATTGGCGACGCCACGGACGCCGTCGGTACCGAAGATGTTCTGGGGCATAGGATCGCTCCTTCCCTAGCAGGCGATATGCAACCGCCCACCCTAGTCGAAAAAGAAAAGCGGGACCCGCCGAGGAATCGGCAGGCCCCGCTTGTACATTGTATCTCGAAAGGAGATAAAACCTTAGCGCTTGGAGAACTGGGGAGCGCGGCGGGCCTTCTTGAGGCCGTACTTCTTGCGCTCGACCACGCGAGCATCGCGCGTAAGGAAACCGGCCTTCTTGAGGTCAGCACGGTAGTCGCCAGCGTTCAGAAGAGCGCGAGCGATGCCCAGACGCAGAGCGCCGGACTGACCGGAGATGCCGCCGCCATCGCACAGAGCGATAACGTCGAACTGACCGGCGGTGTCGGTCACCTTGAAGGGAGCAAGGGCGTTCTCAACGAGCTGATGACGGCCGAAATACTGCTCGGCGTCACGCTTGTTGATGGTCACCTTGCCGGTGCCGGGGACGAGACGGACGCGGGCGACGGCGTTCTTACGACGGCCGGTACCCTGGTAGACAACGGTGTTCTCAGCCATCTTTAAGCCTCCAGCTCAATCTTCGTGGGGTTCTGGGCAGCATGCGGATGCTCGGCACCAGCGTAGACCTTAAGCTTGGTCATCTGGGCACGGCCGAGGGTGGTCTTGGGCAGCATACCGCGAACGGCGCGCTCGATGACCTTCTCCGGGTGCTTCTCCATAGCCTGGCGGAAGCTCTCAGCCTTGAGGCCGCCGTTGTAGCCGCTGTGGCGATAATAGGTCTTCGTGTCGGCCTTGTTACCGGTAAGCTGGACCTTATCGGCGTTGATGACGACAACGAAGTCGCCGCAGTCGCTGTTGGGCGTGAACTGGGGCTTGTTCTTACCGCGCAGGATCATTGCGATCTGGGTGGCAAGACGGCCCAGGACAGCACCATCGGCGTCGACGAGAACCCAGTTGCGCTGGACCTCGCCCTGCTTGGCGTAGTGAGTCGATTTCGAAATCACTTAGACTCCTCCATGTACAGTACGTGTTGTTACAGAGATTCACGGGGCTCTGCAAGTAACCCGTCCATATTACCCCGCTCGCCGTACGAGTCAACAGGTATTTTGGCTCCGACCAGAGTTTCTGCACATGTCATCCACGAGCCGTGATTTTCCAGCTCTTTAGCTGTTGTCATTTTTTGAGGGTTCGCCGTCGCTAGCGCTCAACGAACTCTTGGATTTCCGCGAGCAGGCGCTTTGCCTCCTGACGGCCCTGGATATACAGGTCCAAAAGCTTTGCCGAATCGTGCTCGACATGGCCGACCTCGACCGGCTTTTGCGGAGCAACGACCAGCGCACGGCCCTCGCGCTCATACTTCCACAGGTGCATGCGCTGGATGTTGTAACGGTCGTGGCGCGTCTCGATAGCCTCGAGCAGATAGGGGTAGTCGGCATAGCGGGCGCGCGCGGCAGGCATAAACTCGTAAGGCTTTTTCTCGTACGAGCGGTCCTGCGTGACGATGACGACTGCACGGTCAAAGCCCGCCTCCTCGAGCACATGCTCGATGGGGACCGAATCGGCTACGCCGCCGTCGACGTATTTGTGCCCGTCAATCTCGACCGGCGGCGTCACCAGCGGCAGCGACGTCGAGGCGCGAACAGCGTCGAGGTCAAGTACGGCGCTTTTGACCGGCAGGTACGTGGCGGTTCCAAAGAGCATGTCCGTCGCGACGGCGTACATCTCGATGGGGCTTGCGTCGAACGTCTCGTTGTCAAAGGGATCTAGGCGGTCCTGGACATCGTTGAAGATAAAGTCGTAACCCACAATAGAGCCCGTGGACGCAAACGATGCGGCGCCCATGAAGCGGTTGTCATTGCAGAAAGCCAGGTTGATGCGGTTGGCACGGCCGATCTGGTGCGACTTGTAGTTCACGCCGTTGAGAGCGCCGGCCGATACACCGTAGACAGCCGGAATCTCGACGCCAGCCTCCATGAGAACATCGAGCACGCCTGCGGTAAATTGCCCGCGGAAGCTGCCGCCCTCCAGGACGAGCGCGACCTTGCCAGCGTTCTTTGCCTTATCTTCTGCAGTCATGTTGACCTCCTGCTGTTTCGTTTTGGCTTTCTTCTACCCAGTTTTGGGATAGCGAGCGCATGGGTTTTTCGAGGCGGCAGGTGAAGCGGAAAGTGTGTCCCAGTTTGAGGCGGGATTCCGGGATGCGCTTTCCGCTTGGACCGCCGCTGGGAAAGCGCGTCCCGTTCTGAGCGCGGATTCCGGGATGAACTTTCCGCTAGCCATTCATTTGGAAACTGCATCCCATTCCGAACGAAGATTCCGGGATGTGCTTTCCGCTTGAGCTGCCATTGGGAAAGCATGTCCCACTCTACGGCTCGATTCCGGCTCGCAGTTTCCGCTTGAGGCGCCATCCGGAAACTACGTCCCAGTCTGAGCGCGGATTCCGGGACGTGCTTTCCGCCTGGGCTGCCATCGGGAAAGCGCGTCCCACTCTGCGTCACTGAGGCGTTTTCTTTACGCCCGCGCCCTGCATAGAGTTCGATTCTCCGCGGTGCGGGGGATCCGTTGATGGGTTGAGGCCGGGGTAAGACGCCCGATCGGCATCGCATCTATATCTGGCTGGAGCTTTGCGCGGAGAATCCGCGTGTTCGCTTCGCGAACACGCACCGGCTTCGGCCGCCTGCCGGCGTCCTCGCCCGCTCGCTACAAACGCTTCGCGTTTGTTTAACGCTCGCGCCCTGCATAGAGTTCGATTCTCCGCGGTACGGACAAGAAATAAAAAGGCAGGTAGATATAAGTATCTACCTGCCTGTTACTTATGGTGGAGGCGCGGAGAATCGAACTCCGGTCCACGAAAGCCCCCTGATTGGCATCTCCAAGCTCAGTCGCTGGTTTAGTCTCGGACGCTTTGCGCGCAGCGACACGCTCGCGGCATCCCAACCGGTTCGGTCTTAGCCCGCGCCATACCGATTACGTGCGCGGGAGCATTCCCCTAACATGACGTCGCGCCGGTGTCGGGGAAATCACCGGGTTGACGCGCCGCTATAAACTAAGCAGCGAGAGCCATAGGCTCAAAAGAAGAGTTGTTGTCAATTCAATTTGACGGTACCCCTGTTTAACGAGGCGAGGAGACCTCGGCTTGCTTCCTCTCTCAGAGCTATCGTGTCGAAACCAGTCGCCCCCGGATGCCGGGAAAGTCTGGATGGCATTGGGCACGAGCACCCAACACCCGTCGACTTTTCAAGGAACATGCGGGGCGAGCCCCGCTTGTGGAGTGTTATCTTACCACGTTCTGAAAGCGGACAGTTGTTCTATGCACGAGCTGTGAAGACCCCAATGTGCGCCGCACTTCACACTTTTGCTACCGATCGCGTCACGTATATTTTCGCCAAGCAAAATTGACACGTCGAAAGGACCGTTATGGATACCAAACAGCAACTCGTCAATGCCCTCGCAGGCCTGGGCTCAACCATTACCGAAGCTATGGATGTCATCGAAGGCTTTGTCCCCTGCGGACATCCCGCCCTCACGGTATCGAACGCACTCGTCGCGCTGGACGCTGACAATGATGCAGCTCTCGCTCAGCAGCTTGAGACCGTCGAGGGCTTTATCGACCACGTGAGCGATAACCGCGGCGTGACCGCCTACCACGGCATCGAGGTCGAGCTCGCGGGTCCCAAAGCCGATCTGCTCGCAGCAATCCGCGAGGTAGGCGCCCTCATGCAGACCGCAGGCGTCAAGAACACCCAGGTCAATGAGTGGGTCTACCGCAGCCTGGCAGCACTCGACAGCTCCGACGAAAAGGCTGCCGAAAAGCTCGCAGAAAGTCCCGCCATTAAGGCCGAGCTTTTGTAATACATAGAGAAGCTAGCAGGCGGTCAAACACAAAAGGCCTGCATCCGGATGGTGGCAATGCCATTCGGATGCAGGCCAGATAACGTGGGCGAACACGTCTGCTAACGCAGGTAAGCCTTTGCGTTGCTCAGGCTGTAGGCAATCGTCGAGCCGTTGTGCAGCAGCGACGATGCCTGCGGGGTAATCGCGCCGGTAATGCCCAGTGCCAAGAGCGCCGAGTTGGTGAGCATCACCTTGGAATACGAACTCGTCAGACGGTCGATAAGCCCCTGACTCATGCGGCGCAGGCGCACGATCGCGGCAAGATCCGTATCGGTCAGGATGATATCGGCGACCTCCTTGGCGATGTCGCTTCCGCCACCCATTGCCAGCCCCACGTCGGCCAAACCGAGCGCCGGCGAATCGTTGACGCCGTCGCCCACCATGGCAACGTGGCGCCCCTCGCCCTTAATGCGCTCAACATACGCGTACTTGTCCTCGGGCAGCAGCTCGGCCTTAAACTCGTCGACACCTGCCTCGCGAGCAATGCGCTCGGCTGTGCGCTCCGAGTCGCCCGTGAGCATAACGACATGCTTGACGCCCAGCGCATGCAAGTCGGCGATGGCCTCACGGACCCCGGCCTTGAGCGGGTCCTCGATACCGAGCACGCCCACAACGGTACCGTCGACCGCCAGATACAGCGGCGACAGGCCCTGCATCTGGGACTCAATGCGCTCCTTGATGTCGGATTCGAGCTGTGCGCCCTCGTCCTCGAATACAAAGTGCGCGGAACCAATGATGGCGCGACGTCCTTCGATGGACGAAGCGATGCCGTGCGCCACAATATACTCGACAGCAGCGTGACGCTCGCGGTGCTCGAGCCCACGCTCGTGAGCAGCGTTGACCACGGCACGCGCCACCGGATGCGGAAAATGCTCCTCCAAGCAAGCGGAAAGGCGCAGGATCTCGTCCTCGCTCCAGCCGTCGGTCGTGAGCACGCAAGCTAGGCGCGGCTGTGCCTCGGTGAGCGTGCCGGTCTTATCGAACACAATGGTGTCGGCCTTGGCAAACGACTCAAAGTACTTAGCACCCTTGACCATCACGCCCATCTTGGCGGCATCGCTCATGGCAGTCATAACGGCGACGGAACCCGTGAGCTTGAGTGCGCACGAGTAGTCGACCATCAGCGCCGCCGAGGTCTTAATGAGGCTACGCGTGGTGAGAGCGACAAGGCCCGCGAGCAGGAAGTTCCACGGGACAATCTTGTTGGCGAGGTCTTCCATGTGCGACTGGCCCTCGGACTTGAGCGAGTCGGCCGTCTGCACGAGCGAGACGATTGAGCGCAGTTTGGTTTGCGCCGTATTGGCGCGCACGCGCACCAAGATGCTGCCGTCTTCCACGACGGTACCGGCGAACACGTCGTCGCCCACGCTGCGCTCGACGGCCAGCGGCTCGCCGGTCAGGGTCGCCTGGTTGACCATGGCGCTCCCCTGTTCGACCACACCGTCAATGCAGATGGACATGCCGGTGCGCACGGCCACCAAGTCACCGGGCTCAAGCTCGGTCGCAGCAACGCTTACCTCGGTGTCGCCGACGACCTTTTGCGCCTTGTCGGGCACATCGAGCAGCGAGTTGATGAGCTCGTTTTCGCTCATGGCGCGGGTGTAGTCCTCGAGCAGCTCGCCCACGTTGAGCAGGAACATCGTCTGGCCCGCGGTGTCGACATCACGCTTGACGAACGAAATGCCGATGGCCGAAGCATCGAGCACGGGGACGGTCAGGCGCGGCTGCGCCAGCTCATGAAGGGCAGCGCGCAAAAATGCCATGTAACCGGCCACGACAAACACCGCACGCAGAGGCGTCGGCAAGAACCAGCGACGTGCGTAATGGGCACCGACGAGTGTCGCCAAGTCCATAACGAGTTTGTGCTTGCGCGGCTCGAGTTGCATCACGTAGCCCGACTTGGCATCGGCGATAGCTTGAGCATCGAGCGCACCCAAGGCGTCGAGCACGCTCGCACGGCGCGGCTCGTCGTACTCCAGCGCCATCTGGCCAATACGGCCATAAACGCGCACCTTGTGCACGCCATTGATGTCGCCGCTGAGCTTAAGAAGTGCGTCGAGATCGCTCTCTGGCACAGGACCCGCCAATTGAAGACGGGTCCTGCCGGGGATCTCGCTAATAATCGAGAATCTCATAGTTTGTGCCTGGGAGCGTTACTCGGCTGCCTCGTCAGCAGCGGCCTCGCTCTGGGTGATGTAGGCAGCCTCGGCAACCATGTCATCGACATTGGCCTTGGCCTGCTCGACCATGTCCTGGTAGCCGTTCTTGATGCGCATGCCGCACGCAATGCCCTGCACGCAGGCGTTTTTTACCGGAGCGCTGGTGAGCAGCTTGATGCCGGCCGTACCAAGCAGAAAACCGCCACCGACAAGCAGGGTGTTAAACGTTGACTTCTTCATGTTGCTTCTCCCTTTTGCCGCACAAGCGCGGCATGGTGCCTTAGCACCCGAGTTCATTAGTTTGCTCGAGCACGCTTTTGAGACTAGTTTAGTCGAACTATTATGGTCAACCAAAGTTAACCTTTGGAAATCTTGGTCCCCTTTCCTACAGCTGCCAGGCAGCCGCTTCCTTTTGCAGCGCAACCATGCGGGCGAATTCTCCGCCTGCCGCCTTGAGCTGCGCCGGAGCGCCCTGCTCGGCAACTACACCATCCTTGAGTACAACGATTTTGTCGGCATTTTCTACCGTGCGCATGCGATGGGCAATCACAATGACCGTTTTGCCTGCAAGCAGACGGGAGAGCGCCTGCTGTACCACGGTCTCGTTCTCCACGTCCAAGCTCGCCGTCGCCTCGTCCAACAGCACGATGGGCGCATCTTTGAGCAGCGCGCGAGCGATGGAGATGCGCTGGCGTTCGCCACCGGAGAGTTTGGAGCCGTTCTCGCCGATCATGGTGTCGTAGCCCTGCGGCATGCGGTTCACGAACTCGTCGCAGTTGGCGGCATGCGCGGCCGCAAGCACTTCCTCATCGGTGGCATCACGACGCCCGAGGCGGATGTTTCCCATCACCGTGTCGTCAAAGAGCAGCACGTCTTGAAACACAATGGCGTAGTCGCGCAGGAGCACCTCGGGATCCACGCTCGCAACATCCACGCCACCCACGGTAACCTTGCCCGCGGTGGCATCCCAAAAGCGCGCGGCCAGGCGGCTCACCGTAGACTTGCCAGAACCCGAAGGACCGACTAGTGCCGTGACCTCGCCTTCCTTGGCGGTAAAGCTCACATCGGTAAGAACTTTCTCGCCGGCGCGTCCGTCCTCGCCCGCACCATAGCCAAATGCCACGTGATCGAACACCACATCGTGGCCCACGGGCTCAAATTTCTCGCTGCCCCGCGCTACAGGCTCTTCCATGATGGAACGCATGCGCTTGGCAGACGACTCGGCGGCAAACAGCTCGGCCATTAACATTAACGCCTGGTCAAAGGGTGCATAGATACGGCTCACCATAAGCAGGAAGGCAAACATCACCAAAAAGTCGACCTGCCCGGAGGCGACCACCGCGGCGCCCGTAACCAGCGTGGTGGCAATGCCCAGACGCAGGATGACAAAGGCAGAGTTGACCAAAAGCCCGTTAGCGAGCTCGCTCTTGGTGGTCTCGCGCTCCTCGGCATCGATCACGGCGTTGAGCCCCTCAAGATAATGGGCCTCCTGGTTGGTGGCGCGGATCTCGCGAACGCAGTCGAGCGTCTCTTGAATTGCCTCGGTAACCTTGACCTTCTCGGCACGCACGCGATCGAACACCGGGGTCATGGGGCCGCGTGTTAGATACAGCACGGCAAAGGCAACGGGAACGCTCCAAAACGCCGCGATCGCCAGCTGCCAGCAAAAGAACAGCGACGCCACGAACACAATGGCGCTTGCGATGATGGCACCCCAAAGCTCTCCCAGCACGTGGCTGTAGGCGTGCTCCATGGCCTGGACGTCGCCCATGATGGTCTCGGTTAAATCGGCCAGATCACGACGACCAAAAAACGACAGCGGCAGTTTGCGCAAGCGCTCGGCGATCTCCATACGCTGCTTGCCGCACTCCTCGTAGAAGATGCAGTAGGTGTAGTAATACTGCTGCCAGTTAGAGGCAAAGAGCAACACGAAAAAGACCAGGAGGCCGCCCACGATCGGCAGCGTATCCGGCAGGTCGGCCCCGCTGGCGAGATGCTCGACAAAGCCGGCCATGACCAGGAATAAAAAGCCCATGCCGGCCATGGTAATGAGATTGGTGAGCGTGGTCCAGAAAATGCCGCGTTTTACGCCGGCGACGCCTTTATCGGATAGGAAATACTTCTTTTGGAACGAGGCGAACATTTAGGCCTCGCCTCCCTTCGTGACGGCGGCATCCGCGGTCGCTGCAGTGATTTTCCAGCTCGCGGCCTGTTCGTATTCGGCCCACATCCTGGCATACAGGCCCTCTTGGGACAGCAACTCGGCATGGGTACCCGACTCCTGCACGCTACCCTGGTTGAGCACCACGATTTGGTCTGCGCCCACTACAGTCGAGAGTCGGTGCGCAATCATAATGACCGTGCGACCCGCCGCCAGCTTGCTAAAGGCGCGCTGGATGAGCGCCTCGTTCTCGGGATCGGCAAACGCCGTGGCCTCATCGAGCACCACGATAGGCGCGTCTTTAAGGATCGCGCGGGCGAGTGCCACACGCTGGACCTCGCCGCCCGAAAGATATGCCCCGCCGGCGCCGAGCATGGTATTGATGCCCTGTGGGAGCTTGGCCACAATGTCGTCGCACTGAGCTGCGGAGAGGGCCGCACGCACTTCGTCGTCAGTGGCCGTAGGCTTGGAGGCGCGCACGTTATCGGCAAGTGTTTGCCGGAACAGCTGGTTGGTCTGGAACACGAAGGCAACCTGGTCCATAAGCTCGTGCGGATCCATATCGCGAACGTCCACACCGCCTACGAGCACTCGACCCGAGGAGACATCCCAAAAACGCGGGATCAGGCTTGCGCAGGTTGACTTACCGCCACCCGAGGGACCCACCAGGGCGAGGGTGCTACCAGCGGAAACGCTAAAACTCGCATGGTTGATGGCAGGCGCTTCGGCACCCTCGTAGGTAAAGCTCACATCCTCAAATCGCACGTCGCCGCCGGCAGGGTGCTTGGGTTGGGCGGGCACGGAGAGCTGCTTGGAATCCATGACGCTTCGAATACGAGCCAGCGAATCGGCGCTCATCTGAGACGCTTCGCCCACAAACATGAGCTTGGTCATGGCCGTCGGCACCACGGCCGAAAATATCGCGTAAAACGTGAAGTTGGCCATAAAATGCGCGAAGTCCGTCTCGCCCGGCGCCAACAGCAACGCCACGGGCAACAGGAATGCCACAAGACCATTGAGCGCGGTAAGGTTGAGTACCTGCGGACCTCGACAGAACGTGCCCGCATAGTTTTGTGCCATGTCGGCGTATTCGGCGATCGCATCGTGGAAGGCCTTAAAGGAGTAGACCGTCTGCTGAAACACCTTGACCACGGGGATGCCACGTACGTATTCGGTGCCGGTCTTGTTCATCTTGACCAGCGCTCCCATGTAGGCCTTCATGAACTCGGCGCCTTTGCCGCTCATCATGGTGGCCATGGCGCCAAACGAAACGACGACCGAGATAAGGCATGCCGCGCCCAAGCGCCAATCGAGGGCGAAAAGCAGTACGAGCAGACCTGCGACCATGGCGGCGGCGCCTGCGATATCGGGCAGCATGTGTGCGAGCAAAGTCTCGGTGGAGGCGGCGCACCCGTCTACAATGCGACGCAGCTCACCGGTGGCGTGCGTGTCAAAGTAGCCAAGCGGCAGCCTAAGCAGGTGCTCGCTCGTAGTCTTGCGGATATTGGACGCGCAGCGAAACGCAGACAGGTGCGTGCACATAAGCCCCACGAAATAAGCTACGATGCTTGCCAGGGCAAAACCCACGGCCCACCAGCCATACATCGCGATGTCGCAGGCTTCGCTCCAGTTAGGTGCCACGGCGATCAGATCGCGCGCGACAAGCCAAATGCACACGTACGGGCCAAAGCTCAGCAGCTGCGAGAGCGCCGAGAGCGCCATGCCCAAATACGTTAGGAATTTGCGGTCGCCGGCATACGCGAGCAGCTCGCCGATGCCGCCGCCCTCCTTTTTTGATCCCTTTGCCATGAGATTCCTTTCTAACGGCTTGAGAGTTAACCGTAGTCAACTTATCATTGATATGTTGACCAAGGCACATAATCGAGCCAGGCTTGGACGTTTCCGCAAAGGAAGGGGACGCTTTTGAAAATGCATCGGGCAGCGACCGACATAACCGAGCTCTACGCACCGCAATTTGAGCAGTTTGGCCTGGAGCTTACCGGCAAGGGCGCCGTCTTTACCGGCGAGGTGGCAAACGACCGGGCACACGGCCGCGCATGGATCATGCCTCTCTCCCCCGCCTGCATCGTCATGGAGCATTTCATCACCCCGACGCACGATATGTACCTGGCCGAATACACACCCGAGCCATACGCCTGCGTGAGCGAAGTCAGCGCGCCCACACTTACATGCATGCCCGAGGCTGGCATAACGCCCGCGAACCTCAAACCATTGCATGGACCGTGGCCAAACAATGCCGTTTGCAGCTTTATCCAAGATAGCTGTGGTGAGGAGTTAAGCCCGCTGTTTGCGGGGGAGCTCTATCACTCGCGCTCGGTGCTCTTTTTGCCTGGATATTTTGACGAACTGGAGCACCGCTATCCCACCGAGTTCGCGGGAATCTTTGAGGCGTTTGCCGAGCCATGGCACGAGGAAGCGGCGTCTGCCATCTGCCACGCGCTGCGCCGGATTAACGAGGACCGCGCCCGCACCGTAGGCGGACACGTCTATATGCAGGGCATCGTGGAGACCATGGTCGCGGAGCTCGCCTGTTCGTGCGCGGCCCACAAGCAGGCGCGGCAGGCAGCAGACACACGCGTCAGCATAACCATTGCCGAAGAAGCAACGGCAATGATTGAGCGCGCGCTCGACAAAGGCAGACGTGTGGGTATCAACGAGATCGCCGAGCGGCTCTACACAAGTCGCTCCAAACTATGCGCCACCTTTAAGGCCCAAACAGGCGAGTCCCTGGGCGCCTACATTCGCAGACGCCGTATGGAACGTGCGCAGGACTTTTTGTCCGACAGCCCCCTCACGATAGCCCAAATAGCCGAGCGACTCGGCTACCCCCAGCAGGCCGCCTTCACCCAAGCCTTCAAACAATACACCGGCATGACACCCACGGCTTGGCGAAGCAAGCATCGCTAAGGCCCAAGCTCCCTGACCGTAACGGAGCGATTAATTAGCCGCCGCCCGTCAGCTCACCCAGGATCTAAACGTCAAGATGCGCACAATCAAGCGCCTTTTTGATAAGAGGGACAGATCGATCAGCCAAATACAACGGAATGTTGAGCACCCCGTCGTCGAGCTTTAGGTTCTTAAGTGAGTAGCGGACCCTCAATGGAGTCGTCTCCGCATGCTTGTCGGCATAGTACTTAAGGCTCTTGGAATGAACGACCTCTCCCGATTTGACCTCGACGGGAACGATTTCGTTTCCGACTTGAATCAAAAAATCGACTTCGTGCTTCGGCTTCTCGTTTGTCCAATAACGCGGAGCAGCATCTAACTGTGAAAGTAATGCCTGAAGCACATAGTTCTCGGCGAACGAACCTTTGAACTCCGAAAATAGCGCATCCGAGATGGCAAAAGCGGACGCATCCAGCCTTGCCATGCGGCGCAGCAAGCCGACATCAAGACAGTAGACTTTAAATGCCTTGGGGTCATCGTACGCAGAGAGCGGCACACCACCGGCAGCATTAAGGCGAACCGCCGTGATGAGCCCAGCATCGGCAAGCCATTCCAGAGCATCCTCGTATTCTCGAGCACGAGCCCCCTCGCGCACCGCACCCCAAACGAACTTTTTGTTCTCGCGCGCCAACTGAGCTGGAATCGAGTTCCATATTTGCGAAAGCTTGGCGAACTGCGCACGGCCACCATGCTTGGCAAAATCGCGCTCGTAGGAATCCAAGAGATCAGACAACACCTTATCGACCTGAACGATATCGCCCGTCTCCGTCCACCGGCCAAGAGCCTCTGGCATGCCGCCGCATGCAAAATAACGACGAAGATGCTCGACGAGACGGACATGGAAGAAATCGGGCACTGTCTCGATCTGATCCAGGCCGCCAAGGTATTCGTCGTAGTTTGCAGCGCCCTCGGCTTTCAGAAACTCGGAAAAGCTCATGGGGCGCATCTCCATGAACTCGACCTTTCCCACCGGAAAAGCGCTGCTCTCACGGGACAAGCGAACGCCCAACAAAGACCCTGCGCATGCGACGTGATACTCGGGGGCCTCGTCACAGAAGTATTTAAGGGCGCCGACTGCAGAAGGACAATCCTGGATCTCATCAATAATAAGCAGCGTTTCGCCGGGATCGATAGGCTGTCCAAGTGCCAGGGAAAGATTTGAGATGATCCGTCGAGGATCGCGCGTACCTTCGAAAAACTGAGCGTACTCGCTCTGTACCCCAGGTGACGGCTCCTCGAGCGTCAGATACACAAAATTGAGGTACGAGGTTCGGCCGAACTCCTTAAGCGCCCACGTCTTTCCAACCTGGCGCGCCCCCTTAAGGATAAGCGGCTTACGATATTCTGACGCTTTCCAAGCGTTAAGCTTGGCAATGATATCTCGCTGCATGACCGAACCTCCCGCAAAGAAACTTCCGTAAACGTGATATTTCCCACATTTTACCCTAGGTAAAACGTGACATTTATCACATTTACGGAAGTTTTAAGCTCATTTCGCCACACTTTCATCACATTCATTGCAATGTGACAAAGGGACAGTCCCTTTGTCACCCGCACAAAAATGGACGCGCCAACGGCGCGCCCATTCACTCTATTCCATTCAGCCCGCCTGACCCGAACGGCCGAGTCGTCACGGAACCGAGGGGCCGGGCGCAGGGCCTTACCTCTCAATGAGTTCCGCACGAACAGGAGGCGCCAGTGGCGCCTCCGTCGTGAGTCAGGACTGTCCGAAATTGAGAGGCAAGGCCCTGCGCCCGGCCCCTCGGTTCCCGCTTACGAGAGCGACGTTCTCAGCAACTCGTTGAAGAGCTTCGGGTTGCCCTTGCCGCGGCTCGCTTTCATGCACTGGCCCACCAAAAAGCCGATGACCTTCTGGTTGCCGTCACGATACTGCTGCGCCTGATCGGCACAGTTTGCCAGCACCTCGTCCACGATCGGCTGCAGCGCGCCGGCATCGCTCACCTGACGCATACCGCGCTCGTCGACGATCTTGTTGGGGTCGTCGCCGGTCTGGGCCATAGCCTCAAAGACCTCGTGCGCCTGGTTGGAACTGATGGCATCGGTCGCCAGCAGCTTGGCAAGAGCTGCCACCTGAGCCGGCGCGATGCCGGACTCGGCGAGTGACACGCCCGCGCCCTTAAGGTAGGCAATCATCTCGTTGACCAACAAGTTTGCAACCGTCTGGGCTTCCTTGCCAGCCATACCGGCAGCGGCAGCTTCAAAGAACTCGGCAAACTCGGGGTCGCCGGCGATTTGCTCGGCATCGGCCGCCTTAATGCCAAAGTCGGCCTCAAAGCGGGCGCGCTTGGCATCGGGCAACTCGGGAATCTCGCCACGGCAGCGATCGATGAACTCGTCGTCCAGATCGAACGGCGCCAGGTCGGGATCGGGGAACAGACGATAGTCGTCGGCCGTCTCCTTCACACGCATGACCACGGTGCGCTTGCGGCTGGGCTCCCAGTGGCGGGTCTCCTGGTAGATAATGCCGCCCTCCTCGAGCACCTCGGCCTGGCGGCAGATCTCGTAGGCAAGGCCGTCGTGCAGGCTCTTAAACGAGTTGAGGTTCTTGAGCTCGGTCTTGGTGCCCAGCTTGGTCTCGCCGCGGCGACGCAGCGACACGTTGCCGTCGCAGCGCATGGAACCCTTCTCCATGGAGCAGTCCGAAATGCCCAGCGTCACAAAGATGCGACGGAGCTTCTCCATAAACAGGCGAGCCTCCTCGGGCGTGCGCAGGTCGGGCTCGGTGACGAGCTCGATCAACGGCGTACCGCAGCGGTTGTAGTCGACGAGCGACTCGGCCGCAGCGGTAATGCGGCCCTCGGCACCTCCCACGTGCACCATCTTGGCGGCGTCCTCCTCCATATGGATGCGCAGGATGCGGATGGGCACCGTGTAGGAACCGTCCTCGCGACGCTCGGGCATCTGCAGGTTGGACGCGTCGTAGCTGGCCAGGTGACCGGCGCACTGGTTACCCTCGCGCATGGTCGACGTCATGGACGTGGACAGGCCCTCGGCGTTGGCCGAGGCGCTCGCCAGGCTCTGGGCCTCGGCCTCGCCAAACGCGCAGTCGGGGCGCTCGGCGGCACCGCGACCGGTCACGTCCAGGTCCAGGTGACCGTACATGGCAAAGGCGACCGGACCCTGCGTGGTCTGGAAGTTCTTGGCCATATCGGGATAGAAGTAGTGCTTGCGGTAGAACATCGAGTGGCGCTGGATCTCGCAGTTGGTGGCGAGACCGGCCTTGACGATGCTCTCGATGGCGCGCTTGTTGGGCACCGGCAGGGCGCCGGGCAGGCCCAGGCACACCGGGCACACGTTGGCGTTGGGCTCGTCATCGTGGCTGAGCTTGCAGTTGCAGAACATCTTGGTATCGAGTGCGGTGAGCTCGGTATGGATCTCCAGGCCGATCACGGCCTCCCAATCCTGCAGGACCTCGGAAAGCTCCTTCATTACAGCTCGCCTCCCTTCCCGGCAAAATCGGGCGCGACGGAAAGCGCGGGCGCTCCCGTGGCGGCATCGGCAAAGCCGCGCTCCAGGGCGCGGGCAAACGTGAGCAGTTGACGGTCCTTAAAGGCAGGCCCCACCAGCTGGGCAGAAACGGGCAGCTTGCTGTCCTCGCCCAGGCCCAGCGGCACCGAGATGCCACCGTTGCCGCAAATGTTGAGCGAGATGGTGTACAGGTCGGAGAGATACATCTGCGTGGGGTCGCTGATCTCGCCAAACTTAAAGGCCGTGCGCGGCGAGGCGGGCATGAGGATGGTGTCCACCTTGGCATACGCGGCGTCGTAGTCCTGCGTGATGAGCGTGCGGGCCTTTTGCGCGGCGTAGTAGTACTTGTCGTACACGCCCGAGCTCAGCAGGTAGGCGCCGAGCATCTGACGGCGCTTGGCCTCGGCGCCAAAGCCGTGGGCGCGCGAAAGCGAGCTCTGGTCGGACAAGTTGGCGCAGCCCTCCTCCTGATAGCCGTAGCGAATGCCGTCGAAGCGGGCCAGGTTGGAGAACGCCTCGGCCGGGCCGATGACGTAGTAGGCGGCGATGGCGGCGTCCAGGTGCGGAAGGTCGACCTCGACCAGCTCGGCGCCTTGGTTCTGCAGCTCCTGCGCGGCGCGCTGAACAGCGGCCTTGACCTCGGGCGTTAGGCCCTCGGCCTCCATAAACGCAGGGATGATGCCCACGCGCTTGCCCTCGATGCTGTCGTTGAGATGCTCGGTAAAGTCGACGGCGCAATCCTGGCTGGTGCAGTCGTACGGATCGTGGCCCGCGCCGGTAAGCGCGTTCATGGCCAGCGCGACATCCTCGACCGTGCGGCCAAAGGGACCCACCTGGTCGAGCGACGAGCCAAAGGCAACCACGCCGTAACGGCTCACGGCGCCATACGTGGGCTTAAAGCCCACCACGCCGCACAGCGACGCCGGCTGGCGAATGGAGCCACCGGTGTCCGAGCCCAGCGAGAGCGCGACCTCGCCCGCGGCAACGGCGGCAGCGGAGCCGCCCGAAGAGCCGCCGGGCACGCGCTCGGTATCCCAGGGGTTGTTGGTGCGGTGGAACGCCGAGCTCTCGGTGGAGCTGCCGAAGGCGAACTCGTCCATGTTGGCCTTGCCCATGGGCAGGCAACCGGCATCGAGCATGCGCTGGACGCAGGTGGCGGTGTAGACGCTCTGGTAGTTCTCGAGCATGCGGGAAGCGCAGGTGGTGCGCGTGCCCACGAGGTTCATGTTGTCCTTAATGGCCAGCGGCACGCCCGCGAGCGGGGGCAGCGGCTTGCCTGCGGCGCGGTCGGCATCCACACGCGCGGCAGCCTCGAGCGCAAGCTCGGGCGCCACCTGCAGGAATGCCTGGACCCCACCCTCGCGCGCCTCGATGGCGGCAAGAGAGGCCTGGGCCACCTCGGTAGCGGTAAAGTCGCCGGCGGCAACGCCCGCGGCGATCTGGGCGGCGGTAAGGGAATCGAAGCTCTGCGCCATTACTCGCTCTCCCCCTCTCCCAAAATGGACGGCACGCGGAAGTAGCGGTCGCGCGCGCTGCCGGCGTTTTCGAGCGCGACGTCGAGCGGCAGGTCGCGCTCGGGCTCGCGCAGGTCATCGCCCATCACGTTGGACAGGCTTCCGATGGGATGGAACGTGGGCTCCACGTCGGGCAAGTCATATTGCAAGACGGGCTCGAGCATCTGGACGGCGTCGTTCATGTAGGACGTCATCTGGGCGAGCTCGTCATCGGTCAGTGCGATCTTTGCGTACTCGGCGATGCCGCGCACGTCTTTCTCGCTGAGTGCCATAGGCGCTCCCTTCCGCATAACAGATAAACCGCTCTAGTATACAAGGCAACGCCACTTGGAGCAGGTGCTTTACCCAAATGCAGCGAAAACGTAACGAGGGCGTCGGTTGGCAGGCGGCGGGTTGGCGGTTCTGCATCGAAACCGCCCCGTCCATAGCGAAAGCCGCGCCGCCCACAACGAAAAACGTCTCGCCCACAACGAAAACCATCACAACATTCGACACTTTTCGTCAAAATCGCGATTTTCATCGAATGTTGTGATGGTTTGGAACCCCCCGACCACCACAAAGGTGCCTGCCCCCATTGTGGTGGTTCTGGAGAATGTCTTATGCCGAGGCCTTGGCCTTGCGGCGCTTACGGACCGCGTGGATCACGATGTCCAGCAGCAACAGCACAATGGCCACGGCCACGATGAGCACGGCAAACTCGCGCTTGCCCCAGTGGCGGCCGGCCAGCGACTTTTGCTTGTCGACGTCCTTCTTGTTGTACTTGGTGCGCACGCAATGCACCAGCAGGCGATGGTCGTTCACGCCGTAGGGCGTGCAGGTGACGAGCGTCACCTTGTCGGCGCCGGGCTCGATGGTCAGCGACTCCATCTCCTCGGGCAGCACGACCTCGGAGTCAACCATCTTGTAGGCGAGCGTCTTGTTCATGGTGTGCAGCAGCACCAGGTCGCCGGGCTCCAGCGAGTGGATATCGTCGAACATGCTCAGGTTGCGCATACCCGAGTGCGCGGTGAGCACGCAATGCGTCGAGGTGCCGCCCACCGGCAGGCTCGTGCCCTCCAGGTGGCCGACGCCCGCCATAAGGACTTCTTCGCTCGTGCCGTGGTAGATGGGCATGCTCACGTCGATGGAGGGGATCTCGACCCAGCTCATCATGGGATCGCGGTCAAAGATGAGCTGCTGGGCGTAGGGCTCGATCTGGTCGGCGGGAAGCTCGGTGGCCTCGCCCGCCAGCTGCTCGTTAAAGGAGCGCGCCTGGAGCAGGATGCGCTCGCGCTCCTCGGCAGATAGCGCGTCCACGGTGCTGGACACCGTGCTGATCTGGTTGAACACGCCCGAGGCCTCGAGCCGGTCCAAGATCCACGGCCAGGTCATAAGGCCCACGCCAATAAGGATAATGACGATGGTGATGAGCCGGTCGGCCCAGCGCGGCAGTCGCTTGCGGCGGCGCTTGGGCTTTGGTTGAGGTTTGGGCTGAGGGCTTGAGCCACCGCCGGCCGCGGCGTTATTGCTCTTCATATGTTTGGCGCCCTGCACCATCGCCGGTCACTCCTTTACAGCTCATGTTGTCTGAACAAATAATAGCCGATTAGCGAGCTACGCGCCGGGTAACGCAGCCAGACTGCACCGTCCGGGCCACGTAACTCCACTCAACCAATCAAGCCATATGTTGCTTTCATCGTCTCGAGCAACTGCGCCATCGTTACGCCCGCAACTCCAATCTGTTTCAGATTGACGTCGCCCACCTCACAATCTTTAACAAACGCAAGCATATCGTCCTTCAGTTCTCCGCCCAGGTCGACACCTTCCGACTCGCCAAGCAGCTGAACAAGCCTCAGCGCATCGCGTTTATGCTTTTTTACCTTCTTCGAATCAACGTTCTCCCCCGCTTCCCTTCTAGCTTTTAGGTCGAGATACGCCTTCGCTTTGAACGGGACAATGTATTCCGTACCCAGGACCGAAACGCCGTCTACGGTCCGGATTCCCTGAAGGAACAAGCTGTAGTAAGCATCGTCCAACAAAATTGCCGAAAGACTGCTTATGTTTTCATCAACGTGAATTGGTGCCACATCAATCCCCTCACGACCCTTTAGAAAGTCGGGGCACTTCGCGAAGAGTTCGATCATATGGGGGTAACCCGGCCTCTTAGGCTCTGTAAACCGATAAAAACATGAGCCTTTGCCTTCGCCCCAGCCGCAGCGGTAACCGCCATCACGCACCAAAGTCCATATAGCTTCTGCCGTCTGAGGCAACCGGTCATCGGCGACAATTACAACATCAAAATCGTGAGTCGCCCTAAACGGAAGTCCCGCCTCCGCGAGCAAAATGTCGCATGCCGTGCCGCCGATAAGAGCATACGATCCTGCAGCTTCTTGCATATGCTGCTGAAATTCTTGGAGACCTTCTACAGCGCTTCTTGCCATGGATATTCCTTTCCAAACATGCGATCGACTTCGAGCTGAATTCGCTCATCGTCGATTGCCGCCAAAGATAGCGCAAGCGAAATGTCATCGACGCGGGAGGAGTCGGCAAACACGGGCGCATAGCGCCACACTTGGATCATCGCCGTTTCGTTATCCGGCAACTCCCCGTCTGCGACTTCGAGGTCGCTCAGTTGACGCCATGTACTTCTTAAGACGGCCTTTTGTTCCATGCCCGGCGCAGCGAGCATGGAACGCGCAGCGAGAGCCGTCTCCCCGGCGTCAACAAGATAGTCGATCTGCGGCGTCTTCCTTACAAAAAAGACCTTCGAGACAGGCGAGGAGAGCTCTGCCATGTGCTCGCTGAGCAGAAGATCAACGGCAACAGGGAACACGACGACACGTCGCTCGCGACGCTCGCGCCTCGCGAGCCCCCTGTCGACAAGCTCGGTTATGGCCTCACTCGCGCGGCTTGCCGAAATCCCAAGCGCACGACAAAGGTCATAGGGACGATATGGCTCCTGGGCTGCTCCCCAGATTGCGGCAGCCTGTGCGTTGGGTGACATCTTGGTCGCGTGATTGCGAAACCGGGCACCGCCCCTCTCCGTGCAGGCCGTGCCCATAAATGGAAGAAAAGCCTGTCTACCCGGGCAGACAAAGGGAATCCCTTGTGCGACCAATGCTTTGCGCTGACGTGCATCGGCATCAGGAAACGAAACGACAACAGGAGTCTCCGCGCGCAAGGCTAGCTGACTATAGACCCTCTTAGCCTCGGGAAGCCCGACGCCAGTAGGCAAACTTGCAAGCAAAAACGAAAAACCGTTTGCGTCAACAGCGCGGACCTCAATCGCCCGCAGATGCAGCGGCAAGTGTGCGGATCCAGGCCAAGTTTTGGTCTTGGCGGAGAGGCCTAGTGCTTCTTGTAAGTAGATTAGCGCTTCGTTCATTTCCATCGTTTTCGTTTGATTCCAGTTTAAATTGGAATTATACATTATTTTCGGAATTAACGAGCTTCCTCTCATGCCTAGGCCCGCATTTGAGTTTTCAAAATGTCCCGGATCGGCGGGGCGATTCGGGATACAATGTCAATAGGAAACGACGCATCCCGCGTAAGTACTTAGGAGCGCGGGCGGCCTAGTTTTCTGGTTTTGTTAAATGCTCGGGATCCGACCCCCGGGCATTCTTATTTGCGCTTGTTGCGGCGCAAATGCCTTCTACCGTCCGCACCGCGCGTGCGCCTACGGACCTTAATCCGAACCTCATACGAGTCAAGAAACGCGATGACGAACGTACCCGCATCGGACGGTGGAGGCTGGCTGCGTTGTCCCAAAAAAACGGGGCAGACTCCAGTGCGGAGTCTGCCCCGAAAAGAGAATGGCAAAGCAAGAACGTGGATGGACGAGAAAAGTGTCCGCAAGTCTCATGGCCATCACATCCCACCTGCCAAAGGGATGGGTGAGCGAGCGTTACTCCTGCTCGGACTCCTCAGCCTGCTTACGGCTGCGGATGAGGTGCGCCACGCCGATGCACAGCACCGCGCCACCAGCGATCCAAGTGAAGGTCACGCCGTTAAGACCGGTGAGGGGAAGGCCGGTGCCCTTCTGGTCGGTGACAGTGAGGTGTACCTTGCCGTCAGCGGCCTCGGTATTAGTTTGAGCCACCTTGACGAGATTCTCATCAGTACCAGCAGCAAGAGTGCAGCCCGGGTTAACAACAGTCGTATCGTCTGCCGGAAGCGTCCCGCGAGTAATGGTGAACGTGATGCCAGCGCTGTGGGAGTTGTTATATCCAGGCGCCGGTTTGACCTCCGTAAGGACGTAAGTACCCTCATCAAGACCAACGACGTTGATCTTGCCGCTGCTGTCAGTTTTCAGCGTGGCCTTTGCTTCATCGTTCGTCTTGACACCACTTGCCGTGATATAGAGGTCGGTATCGTCCGTCTCCCGCAGCCTGAACTCAACGCCCTCGAGCCCCTTTGCCGCATTATCAGAACCGACCTTGGTGACGTCGATACCGTAGGTGTAGTCGTAGGCAGGATGCTCAACCGTGGTGCCAGTACCGTCGGCGTGTGGGTTGTTGGAATAGGTCAGCGTAACCTTATTTTTCTGAGGCTTGCCAACCAACCCATTGAATTCTTTTTTGATCTTACCGTTTTCAAAGATCTTGGTAGAGTCGAGCTTGGCCTTGTACTCGACGGTCACATTCGAGTTGCCGTTCGGCTCAATAGCAGCGCCACCCTCATCCTTGCAGCTCTTAAGATCAGTGAAGTCGACAGTAAGCTTATTATTCTCGTACTTGGCGGTGTAACCAGATGCAACCTTGGTATCGCCGATTTTGACCGTAACAACGGGCGTCGTACCGTCACTCTTAAGCTCGGGCGTCATGGATTTGGGGAGCTCATCCGTGAAGGTGTACTTGTAGGTGCCGTAGGTGTAGATGTTGCTCGCAACCGTACCGGTGAGAAGATAGTCGACATAGTCTCCCATCTGAGAGTCAGCAGCCTTGTTGGGATTCTGGAATGTACCGAACGTGCCGTCCTTTACGTCGTCCCTGACGGCCTTAGTCACAGTGGGGACCTGCTTCTTGGGAGTTAAGTTCTCGGCGGAACCGCCAACAACGGCGAAAATGGGCGAACTGAAGGTATCCGTGTTGCCCTTTTCAGCATTAGCATTCTCGCCGACACTCTTAGTCACGAAGAGCCAGTAGCCAGTAGCCAAGACACCAAAAGAGCCGTTACTGTCAGCGGTTACCCAACCGTCAGCGCCTTCGGAAATGTCGACCTTCTCAACGGCAGCAGCGATCTTGTCGAGCACGCTTCCGGCCTTGACGTTTTTACCCTCATCAGCATCGGACCCGTGCTTTTTGATGAACTGGGCCCACGCCTGAGCAGATTCAGCATCTTTGCCAGTCGGCAAGCCATCAGGCTTGGTCTCATCGTTATTAAATGCCGTAGTCACTGCGCTCTTTACGGAATCACTTGCCCAATCGATATCGGAAAGCGTCTTCTCCGCAGTGGAGTCCCAGGTACCATCATCCTTCTGGTCTTGCGTGACCTTCGCCGAGAAAATTTTGATTCCCTTAAAGGCCGTATCCTTGTAGATATCCTCCTTAATCGTCACGCTGCCGCTCTCGGCCACCGTCGGCGTGCCCTCAGCAAACGCCATGGTCACCGGGGCCATGACGCCGCCGAAGCTCAGCGCTGCTGTGAGACCTGCCGTTACTGCCAGGCGTGCGATGTTCTTGTTCATGCTCATCTTCTTTTCCTCCGTTTTCCGTTTGAATCTCATTCGATCGATCATCATCTGTCTGTGTCTTAGCATCTACTTCGCTACGTCTCGCCCCGCTCTCTGTGGGGCTGCCAGCTACTCTTTATGGCTGCCACCTCCCCGCTTGACCAGGAGCGCGACCACGATGAGCGCGGCTCCGGCGACCGCTGCGGCGGCCGCGGCGTACATTGCCATATCGCCAGTCGAGGGCATAAAGCCTCCGGTGGTAATGCTAGGGGGTGTGCCGGTGGGTGTGTTGATGAGCGACGCCTCCAAGCTGCCCGTAGACCCGTCCGCGCTGTCGGCGCGCAGGGGCGACTCGGCCGTGATGGTGAGCTTGGGCTTGGCGGCGGCCACCTGGTCGACGTCCAGGCCCTCGGCCTTGACCGTCACGGAGCGCGTGCCCTCAAAGGCGGTGTAGCCCTTGGGTGCCTTGAGCTCGCGGACCTCCAGCTTGCCCGAGTCCACGCCCGAGACGGTCACGCGGCCGTCCTCGCCCGTGGTGACGGTGGCCTTGCCCTCCGCATCCCACGTGCCGTCGGCCGCTAGCGTGCGGCCGCGGTCGTCGGCGATGCTCAGGACCGCCCCGGCAAGCGGCTTGTCGCCGTCGCTGCCGCGCTTGGTGAGCGCAAGATCCCAGGTGTAGACGCACGCATCGTCGCTCGGCGTGCGGGTGAAGCCGGCGTCGCCGGACTGGTCGGCAAAGGGAGAGCGCGGGTAGCGCAGGTAGACCTCGTTGGGGTTGCCCTTCGCGATGCCGTGGTTGCATGCGCTGCTGAGCGGCGCATCGTACACGGCGACCACGCGGGCGCCCGCGGTGAAGGCGTCGGCCCCGCCGAGCGCGGCGATCAGGTCGCCGGTGCGCACGGTGAAGGTCTTGCCGTCGGCCGCTACCTTGGTGGCGCACTGGGCCGTGATGTCAGTCCAACCCTTCGCGGGCTCGGTGCCGGCGCGGCCGTCCTTGTCGGTCTGGACCGCACCAAAGCCGCCGTCCGCGCCCGCCGCCGCGTACACGCGCATGCTCGCGGCCACCTTAGAGGGGTCGAGTCCCGCGCTCATAGTATCGACGAACTGCACCGTATAGGTGTCGTAGGCGGTAAGACCCGCCGGGACCGTGGCAGAGAGGCGCCAGTACAGGTCGTCGGCGACCGTGGCGTCGGCGGCCTTCTGCCAGGCGGCGGTGCTGTCCTCCAGCACGTGCTTGACAACCTTGGGGGTCGCCGCCTTGGGCTTGACGGTGACGGCGCTGCCGCCCACCAGGGCCATGATCGGCGCGGTGCCGGCCTCGCCCTGGGCGATGGCGTCGTCGTCGGCGACGATGAGCCAGTAGCCGCAGAGCAGCTCGGCCTCCGTGCCCGCGTTAAGGGCCACGAACACGGCGCCAGAGCTCTGGAGGGAACGAGCGAGCTGTGCGCTCAGCGCGCTCGTAAGGTGGGAATCGGTGTTGAGCCACTCGGCAGCTTCCTGCGCGGTGGTCTGGGAATTGGGCATGCCGGCGCTGTGCAGCACGGGCAGGACGGCGTCGCGCACGGCGTCGCTTGCCCAGGCGAGATCGGTGGCGATCTTGGCGTCGCTGTCGCCGTCGACGACGTTGGCGCTAAAGATCTGGTAGGCGTCGTAGCTGCGCGCCACGGTGCCGCTCACCGTGATGGAACCGGTCGAGGTCGGCGCGGCCTGCGCGGATGCGGGGAACACAACCGCGCAGATGCCGATCAGGAGGGCAAGCAGCGCAAACAAGATCGGGAAGGAGCAAACTTTCTTATTCACGACGCTCGCCTCCCTTCGCATTCGCCTTGCGACGAATGTGCATCCAGGCCGCAGCAGCGCAAAGCACCGCCGCGCCGGCAAGGTACGTCAGAGTGACGCCCGACATACCAGAAAGGGGCAAAGAGGTGGAGTAGGTGTTGGTGAAGGTGGGGTTATCGGTCTCCTGTTCCATGTTGTTGGCGTCGACCTCGTAGTAGGTCGGCGTGCAGGTCAGATGTCCTTTGTCGTCATCCGTTGCCGTCACCACAACCTTGAAGGTCTTGGTGTCGTTGACGTAGCCTTCGTGCATGGTGCCATCCTTCTTGTCGGCGTCACATTCACAGATGTAGTAGGTGACTGTTGCTTTGCCACCAGCGAGATCTTTGATACCAAGCGGGCCAATCGTCTGCTTCTCAAACGTCACCGTTGCCTCATTGCCCGTCCCCTTACTAGTGTATTTGGTATCGAGCACCTGCTTGTTGCCACTGGCATCCTTGGTATACAGCTCGAACTTAAACTTCTTCATCTCGCCGCCGTCGACCTTCTTGGTCACCTGAGGTGTCCAAGTGCCTGAGGTCTGGTAGGGCGCAAGTTCGTTCGCAAACGCAGGGCTGGAGTTGTTGCCGATTGTTACGGTCGAAACGACGTCGGTGGCCGAATCCTCAGTCCAGCTATAGAAGTCAGCGCCACAGTTAATGAAGTCCGCCGCGCCCTCCTTTTTTACGGATACTGTGGAAGCGTCCTTATTAACTGCATAACGATTAATATGGATTCCCAAGAGGTCGGTCCAGTTAACTGGTGTCGTACCAACCTTTATATGTATTTTGTAAATGGCCTTATCAAAGGTCGTACCTTCCTCTTTGATAGGGACTTCAACAAGGTAGAGGTCGCAATCGCCCGACTGGTAGTTCGCGCCCGTGTCGATGAGAATCTCTCCGTTTTCATTGACAGGAACCGCCGGTTTCGCCTCACATCCGTTTTCGTTAAGCGTGCCGTCATTATTCCAGTATGGTGCCTTGTTTGGATCGGCAGGTGCGCCCAACAGCTTAAACTGATAGTTGTGACCCGAAAGACCTTGCTCTTTGCCGTCCTTCATAAGGACTTTATTTGCCTTGACTTTGATTGCAGGATACACGTTCAGAGCCTTGACCTCGCCAACGACAAGATCGCCGTTGGTCATGATGCCGCCACCGTGGGTGTAGGAGTAGTTACCGCTGATGATGGTCGTAGCCTCTGTCTGCGCCTTATCCTTGGCATAGGGTGTCGGATTAGCCTTAAGGCCGAACATGTACTTAGCCTCGGCACCGCCGTTTGGGTCGATGGTAACCGGATTTCCGTCGCAAGTGCCCTGCCAGCCAGCCGATTCGCCGCCCAGCATCTTGCCAAGAACGACAGCGATTGTCTTATCCGCGCCATTCTTATTACGGACCAAGAAGAAATCCTCATGGCCGGAATTTTGGAAGAAATGAGTAACGTAATTTACTTCATCGCGGTCTTCAGTTTTGTTGTCGCCGCCAGCGGAATAATGATACGCTGGATGTTTATGTTCATTTTGATCAACGTCTGGCAGCTTTTTGCCATCTTGATTAACGTTATCTGTGTTGTCATAAATAGCAGCGCCATTTGAGTGCGAAACGATTGTCTCGCCCGTAGGACAAGCACCAACGCCACCGCCCCAGCCACCGGCGCGATTATTAGTGATCAGCGTCTTGAAAATATTGAGCCTGCCGCCCTTCTGAACAAAGACACCGCCACCGCCCCAGTCGCCGCCACGTTTGCCGCCACTCTCACAATCTACGCCCGTCATAGTCTTGTTATTCGTGATATAAATCTTGCTATTGGGGGTAGCTTCAATTTTCGCCTGCATACCAGGGCTGTTGCCGCCAGCGATACGCAAACCGCCGCCCTCGCCGTTAAGAGATTCGTTGCCCGCAATCGTGCCACCTGTCATGGTAAACTGAATCTTTTTGTCCCAGAAACCGGCATAAATACCGCCGCCTGCTTCTTTGGAGTAGTTAGCTGTAACGGAGCCGCCCTCCATGGTTAGTGTGCCGCCGTCAACAGATGCAATGCCACCGCCGCCAAGCAGGCCCTTGTTATAAATGTTCGAGTCGTTGATATACGAATCAACACGGTTGTTTGTGATGTTGGCCAAACCACTGATGCTAACGTTGGCGCCTTTGGTAAAGACACCGCCGCCATAGCCATTGTTGGGACTCCCGCCTTCGTTATAGACGTTGCCATACGTGGCGTTGCCCGAAATGACTCCACCAGAAAGATTCAGCTTGGCGCCCAGGTTAGCATAGATGCCGCCGCCAGAAGCAGCCTTGTTTGCAGCGATTACGCCGCCGGTCATGTTAAGCGAGGCATTTGCGCCCGTCACGCACAGGCCACCGCCCCATCCGCCATTGTCACAGTTACCACCCGCGATATATCCGCCTGAGATGTTAACGGTGCCTGAAGCTTTGATTACCTGACCGTATTGTTTTAAACTTGCGGCAGTGGTGATCATGCCACCCTTGAGATTGAGCACGCAGCCCTCATTAACGTTAATAACGTTTTCAACAGAACCATTATCTGATGCAGCATCAATCGCACCGAAGCCAGTCAGGACATGCTTGGTTGTAGTTTCGGTAGTACCGAACCCGTTTTCCGTTGGCTCACTCACGGTCTCGAAGTAAGTAAGACTCTTAGGAGTGCCCTTATTAGAGCCGCTTCCCCTTTCCCACTCTATACTCGCAGGCTGACCCGCCGACGTATTGGCCGTATCGACCGGACTTGGTGCATCTTTTGTTGTTTGGCCTAAATCCTCGATAGTAAGCGTGGCGTTGTTCTGAACCACGATGAACGACCCCACCGAACCGGGACCGTGATAGAGCATGTTGCCGTTAAGATCGATGGTGGTGTTTGCGGTGATGGTGATCTGGCTATCTGACCAGGATTTACCACTCAAACGATACTTGCCGCCACCAACGAATGCATTAGCAACATTACCTTCTACCTTTTTATAGTCTTCGGTACTGACGGGAGCGATAGCGTTTTCGTCGCTATTTTCATTATCGGAAGGCTGTGCGTCGAAAGGTTGCTCGGCACCCTTGACTTCCGCGCCATCAGCAGTCGAGTCTGCTGCGACGGTGTCCTCGCTCGCATCATTCCCGGCATCGTCACTATTCTGGTTTTCGGTATCCCCGTTGTTGGTGTTGTCTACATCAGTAGACTCACTTGAGGAACCCCCCCCCGTCACAGTTTTCTCGGTAGAAACCGCCTGGGCATCGTTGGCAATGGCCTGCGAGATCGGGGGCATGACGAGCGACAATACCAGGCTCAAAACGGAGGCTCCGCACAAAACGCCTGCCAGTACACGGCGCGTCGCTTTATTACTCTGCTTAGATTTGTCCGAATTCGCTTTCATCGATGTCTCCTCCCCAAGAGACCGCGATCTTGCTCTTTCACCATCAAACGTATCTGCGCAATCTGTAATTGCGCTCGTTTAGTAATGCAATTATAACGATTGTTTAAACATCTGAGCAACAAAACCGACATTTTTGTTGCGAGTTCTCAATTCTCTTGACATTTGCTCAGATTTACCTTCGTTTATTCGCTATCTTTTTTTGTTTCTGCTGGTAATTTAGTTGCGTATTATTTTTTAATGGCATTAGATTTATTTGCACAACATTTTGCTCAAGAGCAAACATCCTGTGAACGGTCGAAAATCGACCGTGAGCGGTAGGTCATTAACCGGGATGAATATCCTACCAAACTGATGAGAATATCTTTAACCCATCGGTGGTTAGAAGTATGATATTCAGACAACAATATTTGAATTTTTCCACAGATTTTAGGTATCAATTCGCCCAAATCGCCTGAGGCCACCGCAAAAAAAGCCTGCCCCCTTCTGCGGTGGTTCTCCCCCAGCGCTACAGCAGATGTTCCTCGATAAAGATCGCGATGCCGTCTTTGTCGTTGCTGGCGGTTACAAAATCGGCGGCGGCACGGGTGGCGTCGCTGCCGTTTGCCATGGCCACGCCCACGCCGGCGTCAGCCACCATGCAGGTGTCGTTGTCCGCATCGCCAAACACGCAGATGTTCTGGAGCTCCATGTCGTTGAGCTCTGCCACGCGCACAAGGCCGCGCGTCTTGGACACGCGCGGATCCATGAACTCGTAGAGCCGCTGCGTGGTCTGCAGAGCCGCCGCCTTAACGGTGTCGTCGGCAAACGTCGACGCCCGCTCAATCACCCGCGGCATTACCTCGGGCGCCATGGTAAACATCACCTTGGGCTGTGGCTCGCGCAAAAACTCGGCAAAGTCGACCACCTTGTAGGGCACACCGTCGACGCGCGACAGGTGCTCGACGCACGCGTTGCTCTCGGGCACGTAGAACACGCCGTCTCGGGGGCAGACGGGCGTTGCCGGCAGGCCCGCCATGTGCTTGCAGATGCGCGCGATGGTCTCGCCCGGCAGCGGGTAGCTCAGCTCGTTGATGTCGTGCGCGCGGTCGATGACCTCGGCGCCACCGCAGCCCACGAGCACGTCCACCAGGCCTTCGATGCCCCAGAGCTCGTACATGGCCTCGGTCGCGTGGGCGTCACGCCCGGTGCACAGGCCAAAGAGCACGCCACGCTCGCGCAGGGCGCGGATCGCCGCCACAGTGCGCGGGGACACCGTGTGCCGGCTCGTGAGCAGCGTACCGTCGATATCGCAGAACACGGCTTTGATGTGGCTGAAGGTGGCGTCCATGGGGGCCTTTCTGGGTTGTGCGGCGGTGTGGGGCGTATTCGCGAACGGCGTACATGGTATACCAAGGCACAGGCGCGGCCTGCCAAAGCAAAACCACCACAAAGGTGCCTGCCCCTTTGTGGTGGCCTGGCCGGGGCGCAAACCATCACAACATTCGACGTTATTCGGCAAAAACGCGGTTTTCATCGAATGTTGTGATGGTTTTACTGCCTTGCGGCACGATCAAAATGCCGGCGTCCAAACAGCAGCAACGCCGCGGGAACCGCCGTCACGACCATACCCGCCCCTACGAGCGTCTGCTGCACGCCAAATGTCGCCGCCAGCCACGGGGCAATCGCCAGCGGCGCCACGCCGGCGAACATATTGCCAAAGCCCATGACCGAGTTCACACGGCCGAGTTGCTCGAGCGGCGCTGTCATTTGCACGATGGTGTTGTGGAGCGGGTTGACGATGCCCCAAGCTATGCCCAGGGCGATCTGGCCGACAAGGGCCACGCCCACGTACGGCGTCCCCACATAGAGCAGACTTCCCAGGCCCACGAACATAAGTGCCACGAGCAGCGTTTTAAGGTTGACCAGGTGCGGCGGCAACCGGAGCGCAACCATGGCGCCCAGCACCGCGCCCACACCGCAGGCAGACGAAAGCCAGCCCATCCACTCAACGCCGACGTGCAGGACATCGCGGTAGAAGAACGACTCCAGCGGATCGAAGGCACCGTAGCCAAAGTTCGAGAGGAAGATGATGCAGAAAAGTAGCGCGAGGACGCTGTTGGTGAAGACTGTCTTGATGCTGGCTGCGAAGGTGGCGCGGGCGGACGTGCTGGGGTTGGAGCTTCGTCCCGCACGCTCCCCTTCCTCCGCCGAATCGGCATCCGCATCCCCGGCGACATGGCTGGTCTGCGGCCTAAAGCCCCAGCCGGCGATGAACGCCAGCACGGTAAAGAGCATCATAAGCACGAACACCGCGCGCGACGACGCAGCCGCCGCGACAAAGCCGCCCAGCGTGGGGCCAACGATGATACTCACGTTTGAAAACATGGCGATGGCGGAGTTGATGTCTTTGAGCTCGACAGGATCGTCGGTGAGATACGCCGGATAGGATGTGGCGATGGGCTGGGCGAATCCCATCACAAAGCCCAGAAACACCGCGCCGAGCAGGACGACGCCGGTCGCGCTACCAAAGGCGATGATTGCCGTGCCAGTTGCGAGAGCGCCGATGATGCTCAGCAAGAAATGGCGGCGCGGACCCCATGCGTCGAGCGCAGCGCCGCCCGCAAAGGATCCCAGGATCACGAAAACGTTCATAAACAGAACGGCCAGCGATGTCGCGACGACCGAGGCATCGTCCGCATAGGTGAGCGTTCCGATGACGCCGATAAAATAACTGGTCTGAAACCCGGTGTAAATGAGAAAGCGCATAGCCACCAGGCGTTTAGCCTGCGCGGACAGCGACGAGCGGACTTTTGGGAATACAGATGTGGGCATGAGGACTCCTTATCGCATACGAATAATGGGCAGCGGTCGTTCGCCCCGCCGTCCATTGACTCAATCTATCCGCATGCCTGACTAAGGTCGCATAGAGCCCCTTCCGTTTTTCGCCCGTCATGAATTACTTGGTAGATTGTAAGGCATGTCCCAACCATCCACCAAAGCAAAAACCACCACAAAGGCGACTGTGAACTGCGCCCCGAAACTTGGACTGAATAAATAGCGACTACGCCGCAAGGGCCTGGTTCCGGAACTCCTCCGGCGTCAGGCCCTTCAATCTTACCTGCCTGCGCCGCGTGTTCCAATGGTCTATGTACTCCTCCAGGTCGCGCTTGAAGTCCCCGAAGCTGCCCCACTCCCTG
>CABUTO010000004.1 GCA_902494535.1 uncultured Collinsella sp. | reverse complement strand
CTCCAGTGGAATACGAGCGGCAATACGCTTGAGGATCCTTAAAAGAAAGTCCAGTTTATCCTTCCCACTCCAACTGCCTCCCATTTCTCATGTCCAAGTTTTGGGACGCGTTTCACAATGCCGAGTGGGACCCCTGGACAGTCGGATCACGTGGTGGCCCCCTTTGAGAGGCTCACGAGCATGGTGGTTCCGTTCTCGGAACTTGTTTCGACCTCTACCGTGCCACCGTGAAGCGCTGCAATCTCCCAAACGAGCGCTAACCCGAGCCCTGCGCCGCCGTATGCCCTGCTGCGGGATTTGTCTAGACGAAAGAACGGCTGGAAGATGCTCTCACGGTACTGCTTGGGTATTCCCGGGCCCTCATCTTTGACTCGCAGGAGCACGTGGTTGTCGCTGTCGCTGATGGAGACGTTGACAGTCGAGTCGGGGCGGCTGTAACGGATGGCGTTTTCGGCCAAGTTAAACACCAGCCGATAGAGGAGCGCATCGTTCCCGATTACTAAAGCGTCTCCAGCACAATTGAGGGCTATGCCCTTATTCTCGGCAAGTGGCGCAAGGTCGGTGAGGACCTCTTCGGACAAGGGACCAAGCTCCACATCGTCCTCGCAAGGAACGCTGCGGAGCTCGCTCATCTCGAGCAATACCTTGGCCATTCGAGACATGCGCTCGGTTTGTTCTTGTAGCAGGCCGAGCAGCTCGGCCGTTTCGGGTTGCAAACCGGGGTGCTCGGAGATGAATAGTTCAATCTGTGCTTGCATAAGGGCGAGCGGGGTGCGCAGCTCGTGTGCGGCGTTGCCGGTAAACTGACGCTGTGCAGAGAACCCTTCGCCAAGACGGGCGATCATGTCGTTGAAAGAGGCGCTGCATCGTTGTAACTCGGTGGGTACATCTTCGCTGAGTCTGATTTCGCTTAGGTTGTCAGGCTGCACGCGCTCAACCTGTGCAGCAAAATCGTGCAGCGGTTTGAGTGCACGGCCGCTCACAAAGTATGCCAGCGCGCCGCCAAGGAGTGTGACTCCAGCCGTGATGTACCAGGCTGTCGTGCCAAAAGACTCCTGTGCGTCGTTTACGACGATCGTGACCTCGTCATCGAGGCTCCCCTTCGTTGGGTCAAACGCCTGAGGTGCATCTACGCCGGCTGCGCTAAGGGCCGAGATGTCGCTGCCGATGGCATCCATGTAGCGCATGCCCGTATAGCCGACCAGGCAGTTCGTCAGCACGCATGCCGCGCATGTGAGCAGTGCCGTCATAATCGTTATACGCCATTGCAGCGAAAGCCCTTTCATTCTCCATCCTCCATAACGTAGCCCTCTCCAATCCGATTGCGAATCGGGTCGTATCCCAAAGCGCTGCGTAGCTTTTTGCGGAGTGACGAGATATGAACGCGGGTTGCGTTGCTAAAGCTGTTCACGCTGCTATCCCAAACGTGCTCGATAAGCTCCTCTTGACTTACCGGACGCCCCTGATTAAGCATCAGGTATTCCAAGATTCCCATTTCCTTGCGCGTAAGAGATAAAGCCTCGCTGTCCACGGAAGCGATGCGCGCCTTGGTGTCAAAGCGGAGCTTTCCGCAGGTTAAAACTATGTCGCTTTGTGTAAAGCGTCTGAGGGTAAGGCTGCGAATTCTTGCCGCAAGCTCGTCCAGATGAAACGGCTTGGTGAGGTAATCGTTGGCGCCGGCATCGAGTCCGGCAACTTTATCGGATACTTCGCCACGTGCGGACAGAATCAGTACCTTAGTCTCGCAGTCAGTTTTCCTAAGTTCCCTGAGCACGGCCATGCCATCGATACGGGGAAGGTTGAGGTCGAGTACCACGAGGTCGAAGGCCTCAACGTCCAGTAGGTCGAGCGCTTCCTGTCCGTCGTGACAGCAGTCGACGCTGTACGCCAAGTTTCGCAAGCTGCGCGCGATTGCGTCACACAGCGCCCGCTCGTCCTCGACGATCAAAATACGCATAACAGTCTCCTTGCACATTCCAAATCGCGCTTAACACGGATTTTATAGTCGATATGGTCCAATGGTCGCGTAACGAAAGGAGTGGTCAGGTTGTTCAAAGCGGTAAAACCCGTGGTACAGGTCGCTTTGTTGATCGTCGGAATTGCCATGGTGTGCTTTGGCGTTATGCGTGGCGAGGCGGATGCCGTGCTGGCCAAAGCGATTAGGCTGTGCTTGGAGTGTATCGGAATTGGATAAAAGAGAAAACACTGCGTCGCATGTTTTGGCCCGATTTCGCGGATTCATTCAGGCGGCGGCGACGCTGGTCACCAATATTCACCTGCCAAACTTTGCCAAAGGCGGTATCTATCAGGGCGCGGGAAAAACAGTCTGCGTACCTGGACTTAATTGCTATTCGTGCCCCGCGGCATCGGGTGCGTGCCCCATCGGGTCGTTCCAGTCGGTGGTAGGTTCATCCAAGTTCAACTTTTCTTACTATGTTACCGGTACGCTCATTTTGCTCGGCGTGCTGCTGGGACGCTTTGTATGCGGCTTTCTGTGCCCGTTTGGCTGGCTGCAGGAGCTGCTTCATAAGATTCCCGGCAAAAAGTTCTCCACGAAAAAGCTCAAGCCGCTCACATACATCAAGTACGTCGTGCTGCTGTTTGCCGTGGTGCTGCTGCCCGTCTTGGTGGTTAACGACGTGGGCATGGGCGACCCGTTCTTTTGTAAGTACATCTGTCCACAGGGTGTGCTCGAGGGCGCCATTCCGCTGGCCATCGCCAATGCCGGCATTCGATCTGCGTTGGGACATCTCTTTACCTGGAAGCTTGCCGTTCTCATTGCCGTGGTAGTGCTGAGCGTTTTGTTCTACCGCCCCTTCTGCAAATGGATTTGTCCACTCGGCGCATTCTATGCGCTCATGAATAAGGTGTCCTTGTTGGGGATTCAGGTTGACGCGTGCAAATGCGTCTCGTGCGGCAAGTGTTCAAGGGTTTGTCAGATGGACGTTGATGTGGTCCGCGCGCCCAATCATGCCGAATGTATCCGGTGCGGAAAGTGCATCGGGGCCTGTCCTGTCGATGCCATCAGCTATCGCTATGGCTTGGATGTGTCGGCGGAAAAGCTTCCCTTGACCGCCGATAAAAAGTAAACAAGCTTCGACAAAACGGAGGAATGACCATGAAGCTTTCTAAGATTGCGGCCCTGTTTATGGTGCCGGTATTGGCCTTGTGCCTTGTGGCATGTTCGGCGCCCGGTGGCAATGTGAGCGAATCTGCGAGCTCCGATCCTAAGATCGCAGAACTCACTGCGCAGAAGCCGGCCAATGCCGACGAGGCCGCCGAGTTGTATGCAAAACTCATGCAGAAGGAGAACGAGATCTTTTCGAGTGATAACGCGCTGTGGGAAAAGGTATTCAATGCGGCAAATAAAGACTCGGCAATGATTGAGGACGGCAGCAATTACGGCGATTTCCTGCTCAAGACCATCGACGGCGCCAAGGATGAGTTCACGGCGGATGAGCTTAAGACGCTCAAGGCCGGTGCACAGCGGATCAAGGAGATCGAGGACAAGCTCGAGAGCTTGGAGAAGGAGTTCCCCGGCTGTGGGAGCACGCCGAGCGCAGGCGAGAGCGTCGACGCTTCGGCCGCTGGCATGACGGCTGGTGCCAATGCTTCGAGCGAGGCGACGAAGTTCCCCAGCTTTACGGGCAAAGACCTGGATGGCAACGACGTGAGCAGCGATGAGCTGTTCTCTAAGAACAAGGTCACCGTCATGAACTTCTGGTTCACCACTTGCAAGCCGTGCGTGGGCGAGCTGGGCGATCTTGAGAAACTGAATCAGGAGCTTGCCAAGAAGGGCGGCCAGGTCGTGGGCGTCAATTCCTTTACGCTCGATGGTAACAAGGGCGAGATTGCAGACGCCAAGGACGTGCTGAGCAAGAAGGGCGTGACATATAAGAACGTCTGGTTCAAGTCGGATAGCGAGGCCGGTAAGTTTACGTCAAATTTGTTCTCGTTCCCGACAACGTATGTCATCGATCAGAATGGCAACATCGTAGGGGATCCCATCGTGGGAGCCATCAGCTCCGCTGAGCAGCGCGCAGCGCTCGACAAGCTTATTGACCAGGCGATTGCGAATAGCGAGCAGTAGAAAACGCGTAAAGCATGGCGAAGATCGTGCGCCGCTGTGCGAAGTAGTCCGCTACCTTTCAAGATAAGCTCCACCATATAGAGGTCCCGCTCGGGACCTCTTCTTTTGGGCGCCGTCCCGTTCGTTTTTTGGCGCGGTTTGTTACATTCCTCACTGGCGTCGGCAAAAAATGGGGATAGAGTAGGACAAACGCGTCGAATACGAACGGCGGAGGAGAGCGGGCAGGGTGCCTGCGCAGGAGAGGTTGCCGTCCATGCTGGAGCTCAAAGGTATTTGCAAAAGGTACGTTACGCAGTCGTTTACGCAGGTGGCGCTCGACAACGTAAGCCTGTCTTTTCGCGATAACGAGTTCGTGGCCATTCTGGGTCCCTCGGGTTCGGGTAAAACTACGATGCTCAACGTTATTGGCGGACTCGATCACTTTGATTCTGGCGACCTGCTCATCGATGGCATTTCGACCAAGGACTTCCGTGATCGCGATTGGGATGCTTATCGCAACAACCGCATCGGCTTTGTGTTCCAGAGCTATAACCTCATTCCGCATCAGACCATCTTGGAAAACGTGGAGCTGGCGCTTACGCTCACGGGTGTGGGGCATGCCGAGCGCCGCCAGCGTGCGCGCGAGGCGCTCGAGGCGGTTGGCCTGGGCGAGCACGTTAACAAGCGCCCGAGCCAGCTATCGGGTGGACAGATGCAGCGCGTGGCCATTGCCCGCGCCCTGATCAATGACCCTGAGATCGTCCTTGCCGACGAGCCGACTGGCGCTTTGGATTCAACGACATCCGTACAGGTTATGGATTTGCTCAAAGACGTTGCGCGCGACCGCCTAGTTATCATGGTCACGCACAATCCCGACCTGGCGTACCAGTACGCCACGCGTATCGTCAATCTGGCGGACGGCAAGATCACCGACGATTCCGACCCCTTTGATGCTGCCAAGGCCGCGCATCGCGAGGCAAAGCCTACGCGCAAAACCTCGATGAGCTTTGTGACGGCGCTGGGGCTTTCTGCCCGAAACCTCATGACCAAGAAGGGCCGCACGGCCATGACTGCCTTTGCGGGCTCGATTGGCATTATCGGTATCGCGGCGATTCTGGCGCTGTCCAACGGCGTGAACAATTACATCAAAAAGGTCGAGGAGGATACGCTCTCGAGCTACCCACTCACCATTTCCAAGCAGGATTACGACCTGTCGTCCATGATGGGCGGGCAGGGGGCTGCGGATGATGACTCGCCTGAAAACGTGGATTCGTCCGACGACAGTGCCGGCGGCAAGGCTAAGGGAACCGATAAGATTCCTGTGGTCACGGCCGTAAAGGATATGTTTGCGAGCGTTAAGTCCAACGACATGACGAGCTTTAAGACATGGCTCGATGCCGGTGGCGACGGCATCGATAAAGAGGTCAACGCCATTCAGTACGGCTACGGTGTATTGCCGGTTGTCTATCGTGCGGGTAAGGGTGACGAGAAGCCTGTCCGGCTGGTGCCCAACGCCATGACCGAGGCCATGAGCGGAGGCGCGAGCTCGGCGGCAACGGTGAGCATGGAATCCATGGGAACCTCGGTCTTTAACGAGATGATTGACGACCAGAGCCTGCTCGACAGCCAGTACGATGTCGTCGCCGGTCATTGGCCCACGTCCGCCAACGAAGCCGTGATGGTGCTTTCGAGCCGTGGCACGGTGGGCGATTACACACTCTACAGCATCGGTGCGCTGGATATCGATGAGCTCAACGACCTGGTTAACAGTGCCATGGCGGCCGACGGCAAGGCCGAGACGCCCGAGACTGGCACCGATTTTACCTACGACGATGCGCTGTCCACGACGTTTAAGGTGCTGTCGCCGGCCGATGCCTATCGCAAAAACGAAGAGACCGGCATGTGGACCGATATGTCTGGCGACGCCGACTTTATGGCCGCCAAGGTTGCCGACGGTATTGACGTGCACATTGTGGGCGTGGTGCGACCTGACGAGACAGCCAATGCGAGTGCGTTGTCTCCGGGCATTGCCTATACGCATGCGCTGACCCGCCAGCTTATGGAGCGCGCCGCCAATTCGCAGATTTTGCAAGAGCAGCTTGCCCACCCCGAGACGGATGTCTTTACGGGCAAAACCTTCGACGAACTGCAAGGCGAGGCCAAGCAAGGCGTTGATCTGGGCAGCATGTTCAGTGTGGACGAAGCGGCGCTCAAGAGTGCGTTTTCGTTCGATACATCTGCGCTTTCGGGTGCGGCCGGCGGTATCGACCTTTCTGGTATTGACTTGTCCGGGCTGGACATTGACCTTTCGGACGTTGGAAAGGACGTCGACTTCAGCGACATCATGGCCAAAGCACCGGCCCCAGATTTCTCGGGCATCTTTGACGGTCTGGAACTCACGCCCGAGCAAATGCGGCAGGTGGGAACGCTTGCCAACCAACTGTTCGAGGGCTTTTTGCAGTCTGATCAGTTTAAGGCACTGTCGCCCGAAGATCTTAAGGACGCGTCAAAGCTCACCGCCGCATTCTCGACGTATCTTGAGAATGATGACACAGCCCAGCAAATCCTGGCCCAGCTCAAAGCGCTCGGCGGCGATGCCCTGGCCGAGCGTCTGCAGCAGGCGATGAGCGACTATGTGCAAAAGCAGCTGGCTCCGTATCTGCAGCAGGCTATGGATCAGGTGATGAAGGTAATCAGCGAGCAGATAGCGTCGACGGTATCATCCCAGCTCAAGGCGGGCGCGGCAGGGCTTATGGACCAGATGGCGACGCAGATGTCTTCGAGTTTTGCCAACCTAGCGAGCGCTATGCGTGTGGATGCGAGCGCCTTTGCCCGCGCCATCCATTTCAACATGGACGCCGAGGACCTGAGTTCGCTCATGATGAGCTATGCCAAGGCGTCGAAGCTCACCTATGATAACAATCTGGCCACACTGGGCTATGCGGACGAGGCCGATCCCATCTCGGTTAAGATTTTCCCGCGCGACTTTGAGGCCAAGGAGCGCGTACTCGATCACATCGATGCGTACAACAAGCAGGTCAAAGCCGCTGGCCACGATGATCGGGCAATTTCGTACACAGACTACATGGGTATCATCATGGGTTCGGTGACCGACATCGTGAACACCATCAGCTTGGTGCTCATCGCATTCGTGAGTATCAGCCTGGTCGTGAGCTCCATCATGATCGGCATCATCACATACATCAGCGTGCTGGAGCGCAAAAAGGAGATTGGCATCCTGCGTGCGATCGGCGCGTCGAAGCGTAACGTGGCAAACGTGTTCAACGCCGAGACCTTTATCGAGGGCCTCATTGCCGGCGTCTTTGCCATTGTCGTCGTGGTGCTCGTGAGTTTCCCGGTCAATGCCTGGGCACTTGCGGTCAAACAGGTTCCCAACCTGATGAGCCTGCCCGTGCAGGATGCGCTGGTACTCATCGCGATTTCGGTGCTGTTGACGGTCGTTGCCGGCCTGCTGCCTGCTCGCAGCGCATCCAAGAAGGACCCCGTCGAAGCCCTGCGCTCCGAATAATGCGACAAAGGGACAGTCCCTTTGTCACATTGAGACCCTTGCGAAAACGGGGTCTAATTACCGTTCGGCAGGTTAAGAACTCCCTCTCCCCGCTTAATGCTTGACGAAGAGTCCTCTGGTTTATATACCTATCGGTAGGCATATAGGATGTATTGCCGATAGAAATGGAGCAACCATGACTCTCACCACACCAGCCAAAAAAGATTGTCTCCGTGAAAGCGGCGCATTTGCTTGGGTCGTCGTTATTGCGCTCGGCTTAATGTCCGCCGGAACAACTGGCACATATAGCATTATTGCCGGCTCATTCGTTGCTCCAGTATGTGAAGATCTGGGCTTTGACTACACTTCTTTTTCTTTCTATTTCACCGCGATTCTTCTTGGCCTTGCGCTTGGGCTTCCGCTTTTGAGTTGCTTCATTCCAAAAGTAATCGGCAAACCATGGCATATTTGCATTGAACTCGTCCTTATTGCCGCCGGCGCCGCAATGGCGTTCTACACCGAGGTCTGGATGTTCACCGTCTCCGCCGCAGTGATCGGCATCTGCTTTTCGTTTACAACGGGCGTCTGCATGTCCGATGTCATTGACCAATGGTTCAGCAAATCGTCCGGTCTCGCCATCGGCCTCGCTTGGGGCGTTAATTCTCTCTGCACGCTGTTATTGAGTCCTGTCATTACGCTGGTCATCGAGCAGCAAGGCTGGCGTACGGGATACATCGTGCTTGCGGCCGTTTCTGCAGCTATGATTTTGCCTGCAAGCGCATTTATCATTCGCCTTAACCCCTCTGATCGCAATATGCTTCCGTACGGAGAGACCGCCTCCGAAACCCATGAGAGCTGCAGCGCCGATGAGCAGGAAGATGTCCTTTCGGGCATGGCACTCCGCGATGCCGCGAAAACGCCGTCTTTTATTCTCTGTGTCCTCTTGCTTTGCGTGGCGCAGCTCACCTGCTGCATGAACCAGCTGTTTCCAACCTATGCAAGCGAGGTCGGTTTCAATCCTATCGTAGGAAGCTTAATGGTCTCGGCAGCTTCACTCTCCGATATCTTCCTAAATCCCTTCGTGGGCAAAACATGCGACAAGCTTGGCGCTATTAAAGCAACGGTCGCATGGACAGGTGTCAGCATTCTTTCATTCCTGCTTCTTATCATTGGCGGAAGCAATGAGACCGTTTCCATCATTGCAGCTGGTGTAAACGATGTCATGTTCGCCATCGTTGGAACCGCAATGCCGATGCTTCTCCTCTCGCTCTTTGGATCACGCGATTTTGGAAGGATCTATTCGATCGTTTGCTCAGCGGGCTATGTCGTCGGTGCTTTTGGAATGCCGGTCATGATGAAGGTTTACGGCATGGCAGGGTCATTCCAGGGAGTATTTATCTTCTGCATTGCCTGCAACCTTATGATTGCTGCGTTTGCTATCGTTTCCGGCTTTCTCAATAAGGCTGCTGAAAAGTAATAAGCGCCGATTGCACCGGCATAGATTGCCACGCAACAGGGGTCGACTCCAAGCCAGATTGGAGTCGACCCCTGTTTTCGTTTTAAAGGTTGCCCGCAGGCACCATGGGCGCCAACATGCGCTTCAGCTTGGCTGGTCTATTTGAACATAAGCTCGACTATTCCCGCCCAAACCGCTTTCTCATCAATATCCTCACCTTGAGCGACCGTATTGCTTGCTCCCTCCAGAACGGTATAAAGAATTTGTACGTAGAGCATTACGTCGGCGCTATCGGAAAACGCGCCAATCTCTACACCATGAAGAAGGATGTCTTTAAGCGCATCCATGGTTCGTTTGGTCGCCGTCGCTTGACGTTCCTGAACTGCAGGAATTCGATTTGCTTGAACGCTAACCTCGGCCAGCACGCGCCGGCGCTTTTCATCGCTTCGATAGCCACCTATAACTGAATTGCCGAGCTCGATAAGCGCGGCCTTGAACCCGTCCCTATCGACTATTAGCGAGTAGTCGCGCTGATAGTCAATGGTCGGAAACATGCTGTCCAAGAGCGTAGTGAAAATCTCCTCTTTTGAGGGAAAGTAGTAGTACACCGACGGCTTGGATATACCGACAAAGTCGCAAATCTTTCCGATAGACGCTTTGTCATAACCGACTTCTGCCACAAGATCGTACATTGCGTCCAATATTTTTTTTCTTGTGCTCACGCTGCATTTCTCCATTGCAAATCACTTCCGCACTACCAACATTATTAAGGATGGCAACGGAACATCAATTCGTGTCCAAACATGACCACTATATACGGCGAACGGTATGTATCAGTAGGCGAGCGGCAATTATTCAAAATAATCTACCGAACGGTAGGTATAGTAGTACTATAGCAGGTGAAACCCCGCTATTGTCGCGGCCGGACAGCATCGCGGGAAACCCGACGGAAGGACCAACCATGTACGAGAACTATCGTATGCCGGGCGAGTTCGAGAAGCGCTCCAACGTCTATGTGACATGGCTTCCCGATTACATCCGTGCAGAGGGCTACGATAACCGCCAGCCCTGCGTTGACGTGATCAAGGCTCTGCTCGAGTATGGCGACGTTACGGTCAACCTCAATTGCGGCACCCCCGGCTCCTTTGAGGAGGCTTGCTCGCGCCTGAAGGAGGAGGGGGTTGATCTCGATCGCATCGAGATCACGCAGTTCGAAGACTCCAACTTCTATGTCCGCGACAACGGTCCCAGCATCATGGTCGACGACAAGGGCCATTCTTATATGGTCAACCCCGCTTGGACCTATTACGGCGTGTGGGACAAGAACTCCCCGGAGTGCCAGTCCGCACGTAAGGCAGCCGTTCACATGGCGGTTGCGCTCGGTTGCTTCGATATCGTCAATTCCGAAATGGTTTCGGAGGGCGGCGACCGCGAGTTTGACGGTCACGGCACTCTGATCGCCATCGAGGACACGGAATGCCGCAAGCGTAATCCCGAGTTCACGAAAGAGGAAGTAGAGGCCGAGTATAAGCGCATCTACAACCTCAACAAGGTTATCTGGCTTCCGCAGCCTATGCTCGAGGACGACGACTATCGACTGGGCATCCTCGACGAGAAGGAAGACGGAACTCCCGTCTTTGGCATGAGCTTTGCAGCTCACATTGATGAGATGTGTCGCTTTATCACTCCGAACAAGATTCTTCTTGCCGAGGTGTCCGATGAAGAGGCAGCCTCGAGCAAGGCTGGAGCAGAGTCTCGTCGCCGCATTGAGGCAGCCTACGAGATCCTGAGCAACGAAACGGACTGGGAGGGCAAGCCCTTCGAGATCGTTCGTATGCCCACCGCCGAGCCTATTGAAGTCGTTATCGCCCCTGGCGATGAAGATTACGAGCTCTATAAGGGCTTCATCGACGAAATGGGCGGCAAGTTTATGGATGGCACCCCCTGGCCCGAGGGCCCCGTCCACTTCTACGCCGCAGCGAGCTACTGCAACTTCCTGATTTGCAACGGCGTCGTTCTTGGCCAGCGTTATTACCACGAGGGCATGAGCGAGGTCGTGAAAGAGAAGGATGAGCAGGCCAAGGCAGTTCTTGAGAGCTGCTTCCCCGATCGCAAGGTCATCATGATTGATTCCCTCGCGCTTAACCTGTCCGGCGGCGGCGTGCACTGCTGGACTAAGGACGTGGCGGCCAGTCGTTAGTGAGCCTTAGAGCCTGCGCTCTTTGGCTTAGGCGCCACATGTACCGCTCCCCGAGGGATATCCGTGTTTTCCTCGGGGACACATTCAACAATAATTTTGATAATAATTCGAAAGGAAATAGGCATGAACAACAGCCTCCGCGGTCGCGACTACATCAACATCCATGATCTCTCCTCCGAGGATTTCCGCTATCTCATCGATCTTGCCTGGAACCTTAAGGCTCAGAAGAAGTCTGGTGTCGACCAGCGCTACTTTCCCGGCAAAAACGTCCTCGCCAACTTTGAGTGGGGCTCGACCCGTACTCGTTGCGCATTCGAGACCTCCTGCAACGATTTGGGCATGGGCTTCACTTATCTGACCAACTCCCACATGGGTGACTGCGAGACCGTCAAGGACGCCATGCGCGTCTTTAACGGCATGTATGATCTCATCGTCTATCGCGCACAGAAGGACGAGCAGTTCCTCTATGACGTCGCCGACCTGGTTGACATCCCGGTCATCAATGCCCTTACTCTCGGCGATCACCCGACTCAGATGCTCGCTGACGCTCTTACGATGGAAGAGCAATGGGGCGGTTTGCGTACGAGCCGCGGCAAGAAGATGGCTTTCGTTGGCAACTGCGCCGGCGCCCCGGTGTGGTATGGCCGTCTGTGCGCTATGCTCGACATGGACTTCCTCGCCATCGGCCCCGACGACCTCCGTCATCAGATGTGCAAGGAAATGATCGAAGAGGTGGAGGCCTGCTACGCCAAGTACGCTCCCAATAGGACCTTTACCATCACCTCTGACCTCGATGCCCTGGATGGCGTTGACGTTATCGTTACCGAGGAGTGGCGCTACATCAACCCCGAGTGCGGCGAAGAGGTTCTGGATCCCGACGACTACAACTCCTGGCTGGGCGATGCCGAGTCTTTGTACCCCTATCGCGTCACCAGCGAGCTGTGCAAGCGCACCAACAATCCCGACATCTTCTGCATGCATGAGCTTCCCTCTGTCCATAACGCAGATCACCGTGTCGGCAAAATGCTCCTCGACCAGTGCAAGAACGACCTCCATCGCGAAATCATCACCGAGGGCTTTGAGATTGCCGACGAGTGCTTTGAGGCCAACGCTTCGGTCATCTTCCGTGAGGCAGAGAACCGTCAGCACACCATCAAGGCCGTTATGTGTGCCCTTCTGGGTCTCTAGGAGCTGTATCAATGGAAAATGCAAAGTTAAAGAGCAGCAAGGTTTACGCATGGGTTCTCGTAATCGCGCTCGGCCTTATGTCTGCTGGCACGACCGGATCCTATAGCGTCATCGCGGGCTCCTTCGTCGCACCCGTGTGCGAGGAGTTCGGGTTTGACTATTCCATCTTCTCGTATTACTTCACCGCAACGCTCATTGGTCTTGCGGCAGCTCTTCCGTTTGTCGGAAAACTCATTCCCAAGGTCGTTGGCAAGGTTTGGCTCCCCGTTGTCGAGCTTATTTTGCTTGCTGCCGGCGCAGGCATGGCCTTCTACACCGAAGTCTGGATGTTCATCGCCGCTGGCGCCCTGATTGGCGTTTGCTTCGCCTTCACCACCGGCGTCGCCATGTCCGACGTTATTGACCAGTGGTTCAAAAAATCTGGTGGCCTGGCAATCGGTCTCGCTTGGGCAGTGAACTCGATTTACATGCTCATCATGAGCCCCGTCATCACCTCTGTCATCGAGGCCGCTGGCTGGAGGACTGGCTATCTGGTGCTCGCTGGCGTCTCCGCCGTGCTCATTCTCCCCGCTTCCGTCCTGATTATTCGCTATAAGCCTCAGGACAAGGGCATGCTGCCCTATGGCTACGTCGAGGGCGAGACGGTCACCGAGACCGAGGAGACGACCGAGGATAGCACGCGTGGCGTTAGCTATGCGCGCGCCATTAAGTCGCCTGCCTTCTTCTTCTGCATCGGCTTCCTCTGTCTCGTTCAGCTCACTTGCTGCATGAACCAGCTCTTCCCGACGTATGCTTCCGAGGTTGGTTTTAGCCCCATGGTGGGCGGCTTCATGGTATCCGCTGCATCGCTCTTCGATCTGTTCCTCAATCCGATCGTCGGCACCACTTGCGATAGGTTCGGCAGCACGAAGGCCATTCTGGGCTGGCTCGCTGTCTCCATCCTCTCCTTTGTCATGCTCATGATGAGCAGCGGCAACTCGACGCTCAGCATCCTCGCAGCAGGCGTGAACGACGTAATGTACGTCATCGCTGGCACTGCCCTGACCGTTTTGGTTATGGATGTCTTTGGCTCCCGCGATTTCGGTCGCATCTTCGCGCTGATCTGCTCCGTGGGCTATATCGTCGGCGCCTTTGGCATGCCCGTTATGATGAAGGTCTATGAGCTTGTCGGCTCCTTCCAGGGCGTCTTCATCTTCTGCATCGCATGCAACGTTATTATCGGCCTGTTCTTGCTGCTGGCAAAAAAGACTGGTAAGAACCTCTCCTGGGACGAATAGTTCGATTCGTCTTAGACATACGCTGTAGGGCTTAACCTGCAGCCGCTTTGGGGCATCGACTAACATCGGTGCCCTTTTTCATCGAATGTGACAAAGGAGCAGCCACTTTGTCACATTGAGTGGCATGTAAATCGAGGTCTAATACTTTTCCGAGAAGTGAACGGCCATACTTGGACCTCCGAAGCATCGACATTTTTAGACGTCAAACCCGCAGGATTTGGCTGGCAAAACCGCAGGAAATTGCATCTCGAAAGTGCCGATGCTTCGGGGGGCCGTTTTCACTCGTTCACTTCTCGGGAAAAGTATTAAACCTCGTTGTATGGGGTGCGGCTGGAGGGTGGTCATCGTTCAGTAGCTACCTCTTCCTTGTGAATCGCCTGAAGCGCAAGGCATAATGCATGTGACAAAGGGACGGCCCCTTTGTTGTGTTGATATGAGAGAAGAGTAGATGATCCTTTCGCTGGCCCCTATGGAGGGGATTACCGGGCATGTGTTCCGTCGCGTGCATGCGGAGTGCTTCGGTGCACTCGATTGCTATTACACGCCGTTTTTGCCGCCGCCGCGGGTGGGAAACCGCTTTGGCGGCAAGGCGTTTAAGGAGATCGATCCTGCCAATAACCAGGGGCTCAACGTGGTGCCTCAGCTGATGTCCAAGAACGCGGACGAGTTTGTGTGGGCGGCACAGGTGCTCGCCGACATGGGCTACCGCGAGGTCAATCTCAACCTGGGTTGCCCTTCGGGAACGGTTGTCGCCAAGGGCAAGGGCTCGGGTTTCTTGCGCAATCTCGACGAGCTCGAGGCGTTCTTAAGCGATGTGTGCGAGCGGTCGCCGTTGCCGGTGTCGGTAAAGACCAGGCTGGGGCTGGAGAATGACGACGAATACGAGCGCGTGCTCGATCTGTATTGCCGCATGCCGTTGGCAGAGCTGATCGTGCATCCGCGCGTACAGAAGGACCGCTATATGGGCTCGCCGCGCAAAGAGTTTTATGGCGAGACGCTGGAGCGTGCGCCGTTCCCCGTGGCCTATAACGGTGACATTTTTGATCTTGAGGATATGGACGCGCTGGTGGAGGCCTATCCCGGCACGCGCCATGTGATGTTGGGGCGTGGCCTGCTCGCGAACCCCGCTCTGGCTCGCATGGTCAAGGGCGGCCCTGCTGCAACGGCTGCTGAGCTGCAGCGCTTCCACGACACGCTGTTTGCGGCATATGCAGAAGAGATTGGCGGCAATGCGGTCTTCCGCATGAAGGAGTGGTGGTTCTACGCCAAGTGCGCTTTCGCTGATCCCGCTACCGTCCACAAGATCGTACGCAAGACCAAAAAGGTCGACGAATACCGCGCTGCCGTCGAGCGCGTCTTTCGTGAACAGCCGCTTGCACCCACAGCTCGCTTCCACGGCTAACTAGTCATCGGGGGCGTTCTTTAACGACTGGTCATTTAAGGACGTCCCCAACGACTATGTAGCAAAAACATGTACACCAGCATCCAAAGATGTCGAAAAATGTCGACTTTGGATGCTGGTGTACATGTTTGGGTCCGACGGGGGAGCGGGCCTAGGCAATCAGTGCATCAAGTGTAATGAGCTCTCTGAGCCGCTCCGTGCGTGTTTGCCCATGGCGTTTGGCTTTTTCGTCAAACGCCTCAAGAATCGATTCGCCCACACGTGCTGATATAACGACGCTCGGCTCATCGGAGATTGGTGGCCTTCCCAACTTGATGGTGTGACCTTTCGGCCACTCATCTTTTTCGTAGGCTTCCGCGGCTTTCTTCAACTCTCCGGGAGCAAACCCCATCATCTTTTCGAGCTGCTTAGCATCCATGGCGCCTCCTATCGATCGACATAATGTCGAGCGCCGGTTCTCGGATTCTCTTTTTGTATACAATTTTGTAGACAAAAATACAAGCAGTTTATCGGGCTAACTAGCTTGTTTTGACCCGCCTGTTCGATAGGAAATGAGCATTGACGGCTTCGCTACTCCTTTGCTTTTCAGCTTGGAATTTGGATGCTCATTGAACTTCCGGAGGGGAGCCCTTTATTAAGCTATTGAGATTCTGGGCAGGAGCTCTCACTGGTCTTCGGTAATGGGGCCAGCTTAATTCGCGACACAGTGTGTCGCGAATGGGAGTAGTCGTTAGGTGTCCTTCAATGGCTACTCATATAAGAACGTTCAAGTGTCGGATTTTGTCATTTAGTGTCGCTCTCAGCGACTATTCTGGAGGGTCGTGGTCAAAAAAGGGCAAATATGAGTACTGTTGCCATTATGGTTGCATTTATTTGCTATAAATTGTAGCTCCTGATGAGATTTGTTCCCATTAAGAGCTACTTTTATTGAACATATGAGGAGAAATAACGTCGTCTGCGGACGAGTGGAACGTTGAATAGTTCCTGAAGTGATCAAAATCGCTGCTACTAAACAGGTAGCAGTACTCATATTTGCCCTTTTTTGACCACAGCCCTCTCGGAAACCTTTCCAGAGGCGTCAAACAGCCATAATCCAAAGGTCTCCTCAAACAATTAGCCGGCCAAGAGCGTCCATGACTACCAAAAAGCTGTACGCCAGCATCCAAAGATGTCGAAAAATGTCGACTTTGGATGCTGGTGTACATGTTTGGGTCGTATGGGTTGGGGCCCTGGACGGACAGAGCGTGCGTACTAGAGCAGGTTTTCCTGCACCCACGCGATGATGTCGCTCGATTCGTAGAGTGGTTTGCCGTCGATGAACAGGCAGGGAACCTGGCGTTTTCCGCCGACGGCGATGAGTGTCTGTTCGGCATCGGAATCGGTCGAGATATTGCGCTCGGGAATGGTCACGCCGTTATCGGCCAAAAAGTGCTTGACCTTTAAGCAATACGGGCAGCCGGTCATAACGTACAGCGCGAGCTCGTGATTAGTAGCCATAGGTCTCCAATCGGTTGAGGTTTTGATTGAAATACCCAAAGCCGCCGCGGTCTATGCGCGCGTCAACGAAGACTCGATGGCCTGGACCAGAAACGCCGTGGCTCCGGTGGCGCAGGGCTTGTCGTAGTAGTCAACAAAGCGCTGGTCGGCAAGATAACCGTGGGCGAGGCCCAGGTACGCCTCGTCTTGGGGCTCGCATCCCCAGTTGAGAGCAATCCAGCGACGATGCATCGCGACAAGCTTACGAGCCTCGTTGCTCTCTGGGTCGCCAATGCCCATGGCAATTGAGAGCTGGCCCAGAATAGCGCGTTCAAGTTCCTTCATGTCGTTCCATGTCTCGGGGTCCATGTCCAGCAACGCTTCGTTTGCTGCATCGATAGCCTCATCGCCGTAGCGCGCCCGCGCCTCGGCACCGTAGCGCGCCTCGTTTTCCTGCACGGTGCGCCAGCGCTCCAGTTGCGGCAGGACGGCGCCCATGAGCGAGACGGCTTCGTCGAGCGACATGCCGGTGTTTTGTGCCAGGCGCGGGGCACAATCCTCAATCATTGCCTCCATGGTGGTGTCATAGGTGTACTTGCCGTGGTCGTAGCACCACTTGCAGTAATGATCGGTCGCGGTGCCCGTGGCATCGGTGCCGCAGTCGTCGGGCGTGAGTATCATGCCGCAGCTCTGGCAATAGTGCTCAGGCATTTCGAGCAGGTGGGACAGCGGTTCTCCGGTTACGGCGGCGATGAGCTTCATCATGTCGATGCCCGGTGTGACCTCGCCGCGCTCCCACCGGCTGATGGCCTGGCGTGTGACGAAGAGCTTAGCGGCAAGCTGCTCTTGGGTAAGGTGATGGGCGCGACGGACAGCAATGAGCTTTTCTGCAAAGGCCATAGCGGCTCCTTTCTGCTGGTTGATGGCTTAAGCATACGCGGCGGCAGGCGCCCTTCCAAGCAACCGTTGGTTGCACGACGGGGGACCGCGGCGAAGAATTGCGCGCAACGCCCCACGCCTCCATGCCGTACAATGACCGGCATGGAACCTATCGCACGCATACATACCGACCTGCCGCAGAAGTTCGGCATTCCGCGCAACAGCTTTTTGGCGCCCCATCTGCAGGGACGAATCTTTTTTGAGCCGGAATTTGCCTCCAATGCAGCGGTTGAGGGCCTGGACTCCTTCTCTCACCTGTGGCTGCTGTGGCGCTTCGAAAACGGAACGCCCGGCGGCACGGCTAAGGATATTGCCGTCGACGCTAAAACGCAGGACAGGTCCGGCACCAACGCAAAATGGTCGAAAACCGTGCGCCCGCCGCGTCTGGGCGGAGCCGAACGTGTGGGAGTGTTTGCCACGCGCAGTCCGTTTCGCCCTAATCCCATCGGGCTCACCTGCGTCAAGCTTGATCGTGTCGAGCTCACCGACGATGGCCCCATCATCCATGTGTTGGGGGCCGACCTGCGCGACGGTACGCCCATCTACGACATCAAGCCCTACATTCCGTTTGCGGACTGCCACCCGGATGCGACCGGAGGCTGGATCGAGGATGCTCCGTGGCAAGAGCTCGATGTTGAGTTTCCGCAAGCACTGCAGGATATGGTCCCGCCCGCAAAGCTCCTCGGCTTGGTCGAAGTCCTTCGCCAAGACCCGCGCCGCGCGGGCAGCAAGCACGAGCCACACCGCGTCTATCATCTGGCTTACGCCGGGCTCGACATATCGTTTACGGTCGATGAAACCCAGTTAACCGTAGTTGCCGTCAACGACGCGCAAGACTAACCAGCCATTCGTCCGCACCCATCAAATTAAGCGCCAAACCCCGCGCCAAAACCGCCCACGCTGGTGGACAATAACGCCTACCAAAACAATCAACTTTGCACGGGAGTCCAGCATGAAATACGACTTCACTTCAATCGTCGACCGCCACGGCATGGACGCCATCGCCGTTGACTCTTGGGGTGAGATCCCCGGTATGGCCCCGAACGCACCCGACGAGGGCTTCGACCGCATTCCCATGTGGGTGGCCGACATGAACTTTGCCACGGTGCCCACGGTCCAGGAACACATCATTCAGCGCGCCCAGCACCCCATGTTTGGCTACTTCAATCCGCGTCCCGAGTACTTCGACCGCATCATCGAATGGCAGAGCCGCCGTAATGGCGTCAAGGGCTTGGCGCCGGAGCATATCGGCTACGAAAACGGCGTGCTGGGCGGTGTCGTGTCGACGTTGCGCGCGTATGTCCAGCCGGGCGATGCGGTGCTGGTCCACAGCCCCACCTACATCGGCTTTACCAAGTCCATCGAGGCCGCGGGCTATCGCATTGTCCACAGCCCGCTTAAACTCGACAACCGGGGCGTGTGGCGCATGGACTTTGAGGACATGGAGTGCAAACTCGCCCAAAACCACATTCATGCCGCGGTGTTCTGCTCGCCGCACAATCCCTGCGGCCGCGTATGGGAGCGCGACGAGATCGAGCGCGCCATGGACATCTATTGCCAGCACGATTGCGTGGTGATCTCGGACGAGATTTGGTCCGATATCATTCTGCCGGGTCACAAGCATATTCCGACGCAGTCGGTGAGCGAGGATGCCCGCATGCGCACAGTTGCCCTCTATGCGCCGAGCAAGACGTTCAACCTGGCGGGCTTGGTCGGCAGCTACCACATCATCTATAACGAGACGCTGCGCGACCGCGTGTGCGCCGTGTCCAACAAGACCCACTACAACGAGATGAACGTCCTCTCCATGCACGCGCTTATCGGTGCCTACCAGCCGCAAGGCTACGAGTGGGTGGACGAGCTCAACCAGGTGCTTGCCGGCAATATCGAGTACTTCTGCGATTACGTGGACGAGCATTTTGAGGGCGTGTCCTATTCGCGTCCGCAGGGCACGTACATGGTGTTTCTGGACTGCACCGAATGGTGCCGCGAGCGTGGCCGCGATATTCAGTGGTTGCTCGATGAGGGTGCCCGCGTGGGCGTTGGCTACCAGGATGGCCGTCCGTTCCACGGACCCTGCCACATTCGCGTGAATCTGGCGCTGCCGCTTTCGCGCGTGAGGGAAGCGTGCGACCGCCTGGACCGCTACGTTTTTAATGCACGGTAAGCGCGCGCTGCATGCGGGGCCTTCTGCCAGGTCGGCTAGAAGGCCCCGCATGGTAATGCGTCTGTAACCATTGGGCGCTCGAGTGGTTTCATTTGCTATTATTTTTAACCATTTCAGCCTGTAAACAGGATCGTCTGGAGCTCGATGAAAAGACCCCGTCGCTCGGTTGCCATTTCGTTGTTTGTTGCGCTTGCAGTGGCGAGCGCCTTTGTCGTAGCGATAGCTGGCTGTTCTGGGCCGAATGACGAAGCCTCGACGTCTGCATCAAAAGGCCTGGACGCCTCTCAGGTCAAAGGCGACGACCTTAAGACGCTCAACGTCGGAAGCGACCTCTATCCACCGTTTGTGTATACCGACGAGTACGGCGATATCGTTGGCCTGGATGTCGAGATATTGACCGAGGCTTTGGCCCGCATTGGTTACAAGCCAAAATACCAGCTGATCGACTGGGAAAAGAAGAAAGAGATGCTGGCGAGCGGCGAACTCGATTGTGTCATGGGCAGCTTTAGCATGACGGGTCGCGAAAACGAGTATCGTTGGGCCGGCCCGTACCTTGCGAGCCGCCAGGTAGTCGCGGTCGATCCCGAGAGCGATATCTACACGCTTGCCGATCTTGAGGACAAGGTCGTGGCGGTTCAGTCTACCACCAAGCCTGAGGGCATTTTGCTCAATCGTACAAATGAAAACGTTCCGCAGATCAAAGAGCTCTACTGCTTTTCAGACCGCTCATACCTGAACCCGGCGCTCGTCGAGGGTCTGGTCGATGCCATCGCTGCGCATGAGTCCTCGCTGCTCACCTACGAAAAAGACTATGGTGTGACGTATCGCATTTTGGATGAGCCGCTGCTAGAGGTCGGTTTGGGTACCGCTTTCGATCTAAACGATACGCGCGGCATCGACGCTAAGCTTACCCATGCCTACCAAGAAATGCTTGCCGATGGCACCATGGAACGTCTGGTGTCAAAGTATTTTGATGACCCTTCGCCATTTTTGAATATGGAGGGCCTGTCATGATCGATGCGCCCGACCACGCCGTAGAGGAGCGGGGCAATCGTTCGACAGGGGCATGGCTCCTTGCCGCCCTGTTGGGGATAGCGCTCTCGGTTGTTGCCGGCATGATGAGCTACGGTTACACGACAGCTCAGGCCGAGCAGCGCTTTGGCGACGTTGTCGATTACGTGGCGACCCAGAGCCTTTCCTACGATGCGTTCAATAGCGCCTATACGACCAAAAACCTGATTCGCGTTATGGAGATCGCCGGAGAGGTGGCGCGCGATATGGAGCGCGACGGCTCGGTGGATAACGCCACGCTGGAGCAATATGCTGACCAGTTCAACGTGAGCGCGCTGATCGTGACGGATGCATCGGGCAACCTGGTGTCCGAGTCCTCGACGGATAGCGTGGGCTACGAGTCGCTTGCTGCACATCTCAAAAAAGCGCCCGTGCTGGAGGTGGCAACCCATCCGCTTAAGTCCTATACCACTCGTATTACGCTTGCGGATGATTCGGTTGCAGACATTGGCTGCGTTACTCGGCAAGATGGCGAGGGTATCGTTATCGCGGTAAGGCATCAGAGCGCGAAGGCGGTTGCGAGCAATACGCTCAAACTGCAGAGTCTGCTCGAAGGCTATGAGACCATCGATAGCGGCAATATCGTGATCGAAAACGATGGCAAGGTCGTTGCGACCAACGCCGTTGAACCCACCATCTTGGGCGTGTTCGACCTGCCTGCGACGGACGCCATCATTGTCGACGAAATTAAGGATCGATGCCTGCCCGGCAAAGTCCGACTGGTCAACGTCAACGGCGAGTGGTATTTGGGCACATACGGCAAAGCGCAAAAATTCTACGTGTACACCTATGCCTCGGCGCGGCGCTACTTTGAGGTCGTCGCCGCTGTTGCTGCCGGCGTGCTGGTGCTCTACAGCGGTGTTATAGCCGTTGTTGTGATGGCGCGTCGCCGCGCTGATCGTCGACGTTTGACGGACTTGCTGCAGCAGGAGCGCGACTATGGCGACAGGCTAGCAAAGGCGGCACGTGAGGCCTCGTCTGCCAACTCGGCAAAGACGGAATTTTTGCGTCGCATGAGCCACGATCTGCGCACGCCCATCAACGGCATTCGCGGTATGGTTGAGGTCGGCGATGCCAATGCGGATGATCTGCAAAAGCAGACCGAGTGCCGCTCAAAGATCTGGACGGCATCGGGACTGCTGCTCGATCTTGCCAACGAGGCCCTGGATATGAGTCGTCTGGAGAGCGGGCAGATCGAACTGGAGCTTGTTCCCACAAACTTGGTGACCCTCAACCACGAGGTGCGCGATATTCTGGAGCGCCAGGCCGAGGAGCGTCTGGTGACAATTATCTGCGACCAGCAGACGCTTAATCATCCCTATGCGCGGGTGAGCGTGACGCACCTCAAGCGCTTGTTGCTCAATATTGCCGGTAATGCCGTCAAGTACAACCGCCGGGGCGGCTATGTTCGCCTGACATGCCGCGAGGTGGAGCCAGTGGATGGCGCCCCCGTCTATGAATACACGATCGCCGACAACGGTATTGGCATGAGCGAGGAGTTTCAACAGCACCTCTACGAGCCGTTTTGTCGCGAGGAGCAACAGGTGGAAGGCGCTTCATCGGGAACTGGCCTGGGTGCGCCTATTGCCAAACAGTTGGTCGAGCTTATGGGCGGAACCATGAGCTTTACGAGTATCTTGGGGCAGGGGACGACGTTTACCATCCGTCTGCCGTTTGAGAAGTGCAAGCGCTCCGAGATTCCTCAGGCTGTGCGCGTGGACGCGGGTGACGGCGATGCGCTCCAGGGCTTGCGCGTTTTGCTCGTAGAGGATAACGACCTGAATGCCGAGATTGCACAGTTTACGCTCGCCCGCGCCGGCGCCGTCGTGACGCATGCTAAGGATGGTGAGTCTGCCGTCGAGATGTTTGCCGCGAGCGCGCCGCACGAGTACGACGTGGTGTTGATGGACATCATGATGCCCGGTATCGATGGCCTTGAGGCCACGCGTCGGATTCGAGCGCTCGATCGCGAGGATGCCGCGCTCACGCCGATTATCGCCGTGAGCGCCAACGCCTTTGCCGACGACCGTAGGCTTTCGCGCGAGGCGGGCATGAACGCGCACCTGAGCAAGCCTGTGAGCTCGCAGGAGCTCGTTGAGGCGCTTGCACACATAGCCGCCGACGCTTCATAAGCATATGGCTCGGTTCCAAGGTGGGTTGGAACCGAGCCATATTGCTATTGATGAGGCCTGATGAGGGGCTTACTTTTCTTGAATCTGCTTGCCGCAGAGATGCTCAATCGTAATCTCGTAGAGTTGGACGCCCTTAATGTCCTTGGCGATTTCCTCTTCGACTTCTTCGGCAGAAGGGTAGTACTTAAGCGCGAGCTGGCGGACTTTATCCTCGATAAACGCGGGAGTGTCATTTGCCAGGCGACAGCGGCCAAAGACCACGGTACTCATAACGTAGGGAGCCCAGTCGCCGTCCTGGTGCCACTCGTTGCCGTAAACGGTAAAGCAGACCTTGTCATCGCGCTTAAGTGCGTCGACCTTGTGGCCAGCCTTGGCGCCATGGAAATAAATCTTGTCGTGCTCGGCGTCAAAGAAGTAGTTGACGGGAATGGCGTACGGGTAGCCATCGTCGCCGTTGACGGCAAAGACGCCACGCTTGCAGGTGGCGAGCAGTTTGCGCGCTTCCTCGTCGGTGATGGCGCGTTTCTTTCGACGTAAGGGCCTAAACATCGTTGGCTTCCTTTCTGGTCGTGCGTGGTTGCTGCAAAAACTATAGCGAAACGGATCCGTTTTTCTTGATGCGGGCGAGTATGTTTTTGAGCTTGCTAAAGTCGATCGGTTTGGACAGATGAGCGTTCATGCCGGCAGCGTGTGCCGTCTGGGCGTCTTCGGCAAAGGCGTTGGCGGTGAGCGCGATGATGGGGATATCGGCTGCATCGACCTTCTCGCTCAGACGAATCGCGCGGGTTGCCTCGTAGCCGTCCATGCCCGGCATCATAATGTCCATCAGGATCGCATCGAAGCTGCCGGCAGGATGCGACAGGTACAGATCGACGACTTCGTTGCCGTTGGCGGCGCGGGTGACCACGACGCCTTCGGATTCTAGCAGCGCCTGGGCAATCTCGGCATTCAATTCGTTGTCTTCGGCGAGCAGCACGTTCATGTTGGCGAGCGAGCAGTCGAGCGCTCTCTCGACCGTATTCGCCCGCGCCTGGGGGTTCTTGTCGATATCGAGCGGAATCTGGACGTTGAACGTACTCCCCACGCCAACCTCACTCGAAATCTCAATCGTACCGCCCATCAGTTCAATAAGCGACTTGACGATTGGCATACCCATGCCGGTTCCTTGGAACTTGCTGCGCGCATCGTCACCTTCTTGGGCAAACGGCTCATAGATATGCTTTAAAAACTCGGGAGCCATGCCAATGCCGGTGTCCGAAACGCTAAAGCAAAAGAGCACGCGCCCGTTATCGAGCGGCTTGGTCTTTGAGCTAAAGGTGACGGAGCCGCCGCGTTTGTTGTACTTAATGCTATTGTCTAACAGGTTGATCATGATCTGTCGGATATGGGTGGGACTGCCGATCATGTATGGTCCCGTGGCGTACGGCAGACTATTGTCCTGCATTGTGATGCAGTTATCGGATGCGCGGAGCTTGCACAGTACCAGCGTATCGTCACAGAGCTCTTTGAGGTTAAAAGGCACATGTTCCAGTGTTAGCTTGCGGTCTTCGATTTTGCCCATCTCGAGGATATCGTTGATCAGTGAGAGCAGGTGATTGGCGGCAACGCGCGCCTTGGCACGGCTCTCGCGGGCGACCTGGATATCGCCTTCCTTCAATTCCTCGATCTCGATAAGGCCCAGGATGCCGTTGAGCGGCGTACGGATGTCGTGGCTCATGCGCGTGAGGAATGCCGTCTTAGCGGCGTTGGCGGCGTCGGCTTTCCGCTGTTCTTTCTGCGCACGTTGAAGCGACCAGGCAAGGATGACGATGCTGGTGAGCAAAATGCAGATGATAACAGTCACAATGGCGGCGCGGTTGCGGTAGAGAAACTGGAACGTGTCCGATTCCTGTGCCGTGTATGACGTTGAGGAGTAGCTGCTGGCGGAGAGCGATTCGCCGGCATTGATGATGCCTTTATTAATGATTCCCAGCAGTTCGGGCTTGCCACGAGAAATCCAGCACGAGAGCTCACAGGTGTCAGGGAGCTCGACCGTCTCGCAGTCCTCGAGATCATAACGGTCGCCGATGGTTTTTACGCGTGAACTGGGAGCGACGATGCAGTGCACCGTTCCCTTCCTGAGGGCGTCGAACGCTTCATCGTCGGATTGGTATTCGGTTACGGTCGCTGTGGGGAACAGACTTTCAAGTGCATTTTGGTTGATAAGCGATGATTTGGTACAGGCGATGCTCTGAAGGTCTTTGTTCAGGTTGCTGCCGGTGTGGATGGCGGTGAGGGGCATGGTCCCCAACGATACCGACTGCACAACGCCTGTTTGCTCGGCAAACCAGTAATCCCGGTATACCGGCAGCGCAACGTCTATGTTTCCTTTTGACAGGGCCTTTGACATCATCTTGTAGCTATCAAAGGCGACGGTTTTGACCGTAATGCCAAATTTATCGTGCAGCGTCGTCGCAAGCGATGCGAGCGAACCTTCCATTTCGCCGTCTTCGTCTTCGTTACAGTAGGGGAGTTTGCCCGTAATGTAGCCGAGCGTGATGGTGTTGTCATTTGCTTTGAGCCAGGAACATTCGGGGCCGTTGAGCGATGATGAACCGCTGTTTTGGGTCGAGTAGCTAGATTTGACTTCGTCGTTATAGCGTGGGTTGACGCGGGCGATTGCCGTCATGGCAGCATTGATGTCGTTCATCAGGTCGGGGCGGCTTTTGGGAACGGCAAAGTAGTAGTCGCTCGAACCAATGTAGAACATGGGGGAGGCACTGGGCGACGAGATCGTGTCATTCATGATGACGGCATCGACCTCGTTGTTTGCGAGCGCGTCAAAGAGAACGGAGTCTCCGTCATACTCCCTGTATGTGCAGGCGATTCCTTCGTTGGTGAGCCACTGCTGGCCAACGAAGGTTTGCATAACGCCGGGGTTGTAGCCGATGGTAAGGCCCTGGAGCGCTTGGGGGTCACCCTTGGCCAGATCGTCGCGATCGGGCCTGGCGTAGATGTAGTAGCGTTCGGTGCCCTCGGGGTTTGAGGAAAAGAGCAACTTTTGGGCGCGTTCCTCGGAGTAGGAGATGTTGGGCATGAGGTCGATCTCGCCCGCCTCGAGCATGTCCATAAGCTCGGTGAAGGTGCCGGTGACGTATTCGTACCGCCAGCCGGGCGTGTAGTACGACAGGGTCTGGAGGTACTCGTAGCCCCATCCCGAGAGACGCTCGCCGGGAGTGCCGTCCTGGAAGCCCTCGTTGTTGACGAGCCAACCGACGCGGACCGTCTTGACTTGCTGATCGGAGTCGGCGGCAAAGGCGGGGGCGGGCGCGACGGCGCTCAGTACGGTGAGCGCGGTAAGCGCAACGACCAGAGCGCGACATATAACTGAACGAAGGGCAGTGGCAGCTCTCACATGCAATCCTAACGAATCGAGACATTACCGCATAAGAATACCAGCTCCGCCTGCCCAGTCGGCAGCAGCACCGCTAGACGGTTCCGCCCGGCAGTTGGGGTTAGTCCCTTTCTGCCGGCACAAAAGGAACGTTCCTAACTGCCGGTTGTGGGACAATACCGGGCGAGTGTGATTGGGCGTCTGGGAAAAGGGGTCGCGATGAACAAGTTGAGGACGCTTGCCGACGTGTTACGCCAGGCTGGTTTTGCGCGCATCACGGGCCTTTTTCTCGTCTTCTATCTGCTGTGCTCAACGGCTGTCTGGCTGTCCGAGCCCACGACCCTCACGTTTGGCGACGGGCTCTGGTTTAGCTTTGAGACCGTCTCGACCATCGGCTTTGGTGATATCCCGGCGGAGACGCCGGTCGCCCGCGCCATTACCGTCATCCTGAGCGTTATCAGCATCTTCTACATCGCTATGCTCACAGGCGTGGCAGTGAACTACTGCAATACGCTCATCAAGCTGCGCCAAAAGGACACCATGGCGCGCTTTATGGACGATCTTGAGCATTTAGAGGAGCTCGATCGTGACGAGCTCGCCGACCTGTCGCGCCGTGTGCGCGAATATCGCCGACGCCAACGCTAGAACGGGCGCCGCGCGTCACGACGAGGGGGACTGAATATGAATATCACGGTATACCTGGGCGCCAGCGTTGGTGACGACCCAGCATTTCTGCCTGCGGTGCAAGAGCTGGGCAACTGGATTGGCTCCAACGGGCACGCGCTGGTATACGGCGGGTCCAAATCGGGCCTGATGGGCGCGCTCGCCGATAGCGTACTCGAGGCAGGTGGACACGTGACGGGTGTTGAGCCGAGCTTTTTTATCGAGGCCGAGTTTCAGCACGACGGTATTGACGACCTCATCGTGACGAGCGATATGGCAGAGCGTAAAGCAAAGATGATTGAGCTCGGTGACGCGTTCGTTGCCTTCCCGGGTGGCACGGGCACGCTCGAGGAGATTGCCGAGGTCATGTCCGCCGTGTCGTTGGGGCATCTCGATGCGCCGTGCATCCTGTACAACCTCGGGGGCTACTACAACGACCTCAAGGCGTTGCTCGAGCACATGATTGATAAGGGACTTTCGAGCCCGCAGCGCCAGCAAGGCATTTACTTTGCCGAGGATCTGCGCGAAATCGCATCAATTATCAACGGATAAGCCTTGAGCCTGTCCCGCCGTGGTCCCCGGTGGCTCCGTTTGCAGCGCAGACGGTTGGCTTGCCTGGACCACGCTCGCTCTACAATAAAACGTATCTATGTCGACTTTGACCGCGGGAGGACCCGATGGATAAGCTCACTAAACCCACGAACCGAGCGCTGTTTTTGGTCAGCGTTGCCGTGACCGGTGCGTTCGCAGGTGCCGCGGTCTGGCTGTTCTTTTTTGCGATGGAGCACGGCATCGACTATCTATGGACCGAGATTCCGCACGCGCTGGGCGTCGCTTCGCCCGAGCTCGCCAGCGGCCCGTTTGGCTTTCTGCCGTACCCGTTTTTTGTCTGTCTGCTGGGCGGCCTGTTAATCGGTCTGTACGAAAAGATGACAGGCACCAAGACCGATGACCTCAACCAGGTGATGGTTAAGGTCAAGCAAGACGGGCGCTACCCGTACGACAATCTGGGCAAGCTTTCGCTCGCGGCATTGCTGCCGCTGCTGTTTGGCGGAAGTATTGGACCGGAGGCCGGCCTGACCGGCGTTATCGCGGGTCTGTGCAGCTGGGTCGGCGACCGCATGCGTCGCTTTGGCGCCGAGTTTAGGGAGCTCACGCTGCTGGGTACCCAGGCTGCCCTGACGGCGCTCTTTACCGCGCCCGTCTTTGGCTTTGTGGCTCCGCTCGCCGGTAGCGCCGACGGCCAGGGCAAAGACGTCGACGATGAGACCGCGTCCGGCGAGATCACCATCAAGCTGCCCAAGGCGCAAAAGACGGTGGTCTACGGCATTGCGATTGCCGGCGGTCTGGGCACCTACCTGCTGCTTGGCCAGCTTGTGGGCGGCGGCATGGGCATGCCCAGGTTCGAGTCCGCCGAGGTGGGCAACCTGGAACTTGTCTGGCTCATTCCGCTGGCGTTGGTCGGCACCGTATGCGGTTGGCTGTACTTTGTCTCTGAGCACGCGAGCGAGGCGCTGTCCCATGCAATAGGGGAGCGTCCTGTCGTCAAGGCTATGCTGGCTGGTTTGGCGCTCGCCATCTGTGGCACGGTTCTGCCGTACACCATGTTTGCCGGCGAGACGCAAGCAGACGTGCTCATGGAAACCTACCTGACCATTCCCGCCGGCGTGCTCATCGCGACCGGTCTGGTCAAGGCCATGCTAACCCCTGCCCTCATCAACTTGGGCTGGCGCGGAGGCCACTTCTTCCCCGTTATCTTCTCGGGCGTAAGTCTGGGCTATGGCCTTGCCATCCTCACCGGCGCCGATCCGGTCTTTTGTGTCGCCGTCTGCACGGCATCGACGATGGGCGCCGTCATGCGCCAGCCCGTCATGGTTGTGGGTCTGCTGCTCATGTGCTTCCCGCTCAAGGGTATCGTCTGCATGATCATCGCCGCCGTTATCGCCGCCGGCATTCCGCTGCCCAAGCCGCTGCGCAAGTAGCGCGGTTTGCCACGAGTCAATTCCAGAGGTTCGAGATGATTCTGTACTTTAGCGCGACGGGGAACAGCGGTCATGTGGCGCGTCGCATTGCAGCGGCGACAGACGACAAAGTTATGTCGATTGAGCGTTTTGATGCCGAGGCCCTTCACCTTGCCGTGACGGAAGGTCCCCGCCAGCTGGGGTTTGTCGCCCCGGTGTATACCTGTGGCTTGCCGACGCCGATGATCGAGTTTTTAAAGACTGCCGACCTGTCGATTGCTGCCGGCGCAAAGGGCGGCGAGCGCCCGTATACGTTCTATGTCTCGACATATGGTTCGACGACCGGGCAGTCGGGCAAGTTTGCCCGCGATCTGCTACACGAGAGTGGTCTCGAGTTGGATGCAGCGATGAGCATCAAGATGCCCGATACCTGGACGCCCGTGTTTGATTTGTCCGACTCCAAAAAGGTCGAGAACATCAACAAGGCGGCCGAGGTGCAGATCGATGCGGCGATTAAGGCAGTTCGGGCGCGCCGCACGGGCAACATGATGCGCCATCGCGTGCCTCTGTTTGCATCGTGCGCGTATCACGCAATTGGGCTGCCGCGCATGCAACAGACGAGCAAGTTTGCCGTCGATGCCGATCGCTGCATCGGCTGCAGCCTGTGTGCCAAGCGCTGCCCCATGGCGGCGATTGAGATGCGAGACGGCCTTCCCGTCTGGACAAAGCCGGAGTGCGCAGCCTGCCTTCGTTGCCTGCACTGTTGTCCCAAATTTGCCATCTCGCACGGTAAGCGCACGGCATCCCACGGTCAGTACAGGCATCCCAAGCCAGGTGTGAGGATGTAGCGGCCGCTGGCCGCGCTACTTCCAAACTGCGAGCGCGGCGGTGCCCAGGACGATGAGGGCGAGACCGATGGCGTTGCGTCGTGAGAGTTTTTCGCTGAATGCCAGGCACGCAAATAGTACCGATACGACAATCGATAGTTTGTCGATCTGCACCACGACACTCACCTGGCCTGCAGCGATGGCATAGTAATAGAGCAGCCACGATGCTCCGGTTGCGATGCCCGATGCCGCGAGAAATACGAGTTCGCAGCGGTCTACGTGCACGGCTTGGCCCATCTTGCCTTTAGCTGCCACGATTGCCCATGCCATAACCAGTACCACACAGGTACGGATTGCCGTGGCCAGGTTGGACTCGACGCCTTCGATGCCAACCTTGGCAAGGATGGACGTGAGCGCCGCGAACGCGGCGGCACCGAGGGCGTAAGCGAGCCAGGTCCGGTCTTGCTGCTGCTCGGGTCCGGCGGACTGCTTCTTCTCGATCATTAAAAATGTGCCGAGGGTGATGACAGCGGTTCCCACGAGCTTAACCGCAAGGTTGCTCGTCTCGCCAAAAAGCACGATGGCGATCAGTGCAGCGAGTACGGTGCTCATCTTGTCGACCGGTACGACCTTATTGACGTCTCCGATGCCCAACGCCTTAAAGTAACAGATCCACGAAGCACCGGTAGCGAGTCCCGAGAGGACGAGAAAGAGCCAGGATCTGGGTTCGATGCTGCCAATGGTTCCAATGGATCCAGAAATGCCCGCCATTGCCCAGGCGAAAACGAGCACCACGCAGGTGCGAATGGCCGTCGCGACATCGGAGTCGGTCTGCTTGATGCCGCATTTGGCCAAGATGGATGTGATGCCGGCAAAGAATGCTGACGCAAATGCTGCGACGACCCACGACACGGGTGAAATGCCTCCTTGGATAATGGGTTTATCCTGCGAGTTTTATGGACATGAGGATACCGCCCCACCATGAAGGTTTGATATGGCCGCGGCGAGACGGGGGTCATGTTCCGGGGAGCCATTTGGTTAAGGCTCGAATTGTCGATATGCTGTCGACTTCTCTTTGGTTTCCAAGATCTAAACGGCATGCCGTGAAGGGTGTAGCGACGTTGTTACTGCTTCGTCTTATCTAGTAAATGAGGTGGGGTGCCGCCCAAGTCCTTTAGCCGTCGATTACAGATCGCGTGCTCGATAGACCTTGATGCTGATGGTGCAGCTGATTGCACATAGCACGAGGGCCAGTACGGCAATTCCTGCGCACAGGCAGCCAAGAACGGAAGGATCGGGATTCGCTCCGGCAATCGACATAAGCCAGTTGCTAATGGGGTTGGAGGAGCTCAGCGTGGCCATGGCAAGGCACCCGAGCAGGGCAAACAGGCCAACGGATAGGCGCAGCGCCTCCATGTGTCCAAGGCGAAAGAACAGCGGCTGCGCCAAAAACACCATCATGAGGGAGATGAGCATCGATGCTGCCGAGGCGATTGCGATTTCAAAGACCGTCTGTCCCGTCGAAGGAATGCCCGCGCTGTTGAAGAGCGGGATGGCGACGATACGCAAAAGCGTAGCTGCACATGCCATGACGGCGGAGAAGACAATAACGCTCAGGTAGCGTGCACAAATAATGTCTTTGCGCGAGAAGGGCAGCGTTGCCCGATAGCGCTCCCAGCCATTTTGATTGTCGAAGCCGGCCAGCGAGCTCATGACCATGATGGGCGACATGGCACTGACCGCACAGGCGCCGGCACTTGTGCCAGAGTCGCCGACCGACGTGTTGGCGAGGGACAGCACGACGAATAAAAACAGGCCGACGCCCGCGATGCTCGGGATGAGCGTGCGAACGATGGCGAGTTCGGACATAAAGGCGCGTTTCATTTCGAAGCCCCTTTCAGCATGAGGCGCAGATAGTCATCAATGGTTGCCCGATCGCAGGGAATCTCGGGGAAGGCCTCGAGTGTTTCGCGACGGTTGGGTACGAGTACGTCCACGCTGTAGGCATGGCGGGCGGCGCGGGCACCTTCGACGCAAGCCATAAGCTCGGCGGCCTGTGCTTGGGTGCAGTGGGCGATGCCGGCTCGGTCGGTAATGTCCTCGCGCGGCAGGTCAAACACAATTGAGCCGTTATCGATGCAGATGACGCGGTCGGCAGCGCGATCGAGGTCGGACGTAATGTGGCTCGAGAGCAGCACGCTGTGCAGGCCGTCGGAAACAAAGGCGAGCAGCTCATCAAGCAGCTCCTCGCGTGCCATGGGATCGAGGCCCGCGGTGGCTTCGTCCAAAACGAGCAGCTTGGCCTTATGGCTGAGTGCGCAGGCAAGCTGCAGTTTCATGCCCATGCCGCGGGAGAGGTCCTTGACCTTTGTCTTGGGATCGAGGCCAAATCGGTTGATGAATCGGGCGAACGTTTCGCGGTCCCACGTGGGGTACGCCGGGCCTACGAGCGACTCGATCTGGCCCACCTTGAGCGTGGAGGGGAAGGGACACGTGTCCAGGACAAGACCGATGTGGGAACGCAGGCAGCGCTGCGCCTCACCGGGTGCGTCGGCGCCACAGTGCTGCCCAAACAGGTGTACCTCGCCGGCATCGAGTTTGATAAGCCCAAGCGCGGCTCGAATCGTCGTTGTTTTGCCGGCACCGTTGGCACCCACAAAGCCGACGATCTGGCCAGGCTCCACGGCAAGCGTGACGTCGCGCAGCGAAAAACGGTCACTCACATGGCGTGAGATGCCTTTGAGTTCTAAAAGGTTTTGCATGGTATAGCCTTTCTTGCAGATGGCTACTGCATGGTTTCGGGGGCTACCAGGTCGAGCATCTCGTGCAGCTTGTCGCGCGTGACGCCCAGGGCCTCGGCTTGGCTTGCCGCTTTCGCGAGCAGCTCTTCGATATGGCAGAGCTGGTTTTCACGCAAGAGCTCTTGGTTGCCGTCGGCGACAAAACAGCCCTTGCCCTGCACGGTGCAGATAAACCCGAGCTGCTCCAGGTCGGCGTAGGCGCGCTTGGTGGTGATGACGCTCACGCCAAGATCGCTCGCGAGTGCACGGATGCTGGGGAGTTTGGCTCCCGCAGCGAGCGTGCCCGATAGAATCTGAGCTTTGACTTGCGAGGCTATTTGCTCGTAGATGGGCTTGTCGCTCGAATTGGATAGGATAATGTCCACAGCGGCTCCTTAGCTGATGGGCTACACGTGTATATAACCGGTAAGCACAGTATATATACACTATGCACAGTTATGCAAGAGGTAAATAGGGATTGTCCGCTCGTTCATTCATCTCAATCTGTAACATCTGGAACCGGTTTGGACGGCTACCTGTTACAGATTGAGATTTTGCTGGCGGACCCCATTTGGTTGTCTCAATCTGTAACAACTGGAGAAGTTTTTGGCTGCTAGATGTTATGGATCGAGACATTGGCCACCCGTCTATCCTTATATCTCAATCTGTAACAGATGGACCCGTTTTGAGTGGCTAGATGTTACAGATTGAGATCTTTCTGGGACGCCCACCTGTTTGTCTAAATCTGTAACAGGTAGAGGTTCAAAAACCGTCTAGATGTTACAGATCGAGACAAACTGCTGCGGAGTGCCGCCATCGACTGCTACCCTAGGCCCCAACTGATGAATTTGTCCTGATAGGTGCCCTATGGCGGAATTTCGCGGCTACAATAGTGCGGTTACAACGACGTAATGCACTCAATGCAAGAAAGGATCCGCATGGCAAGCCTGTCGGATGAAATCTCGTCGCGCCGCACGTTCGCGATCATCAGCCACCCGGACGCCGGTAAGACCACGCTTACCGAGAAGCTGCTGCTCTATACCGGCAGCATCCAGACCGCCGGCTCGGTCAAGGGCAAGAGCTCGGCCAAGCATGCCGTCTCGGACTGGATGGACATCGAGAAGGAGCGCGGCATTTCCGTTACCTCCTCGGTGCTGCAGTTCACCTACAACGGCGCCTGCGTCAACATCCTCGATACCCCCGGTCACCAGGACTTCTCGGAGGATACCTACCGTACCCTTATGGCCGCCGACGCCGCGGTCATGGTCATCGACGGCGCCAAGGGCGTCGAGGCCCAGACCAAAAAGCTCTTTAAGGTCTGCACGCTGCGCCACATTCCCATCTTCACCTTTGTGAACAAGCTCGACCACGAGGCCCGCGATCCGTTTGAGCTCATGGAAGAGATCGAGAATGTCCTGGGCATCAATACGTATCCCATGAACTGGCCGATCGGCAGCGGCCGCAATTTCCGCGGCGTGTTCGATCGTCAGACCCGTCGCGTTATCGCCTTTGAGGGCGACGGTCACGCCAACGCCACCAAGAAGGTCGCCGAGGTCGAGGCCGAGCTGGGCGATCCTTCCATGGACGAGCTTATTGGCGAGGAAAACCATAAGAACCTGATGGACGACATCGAGCTGCTCGATGGCGCCGGCGACGAGCTCGACTTGGATGCCGTGGCCTGCGGCAAGCTGAGCCCGGCTTTCTTTGGCTCGGCGCTCACCAACTTTGGCGTGGAGCCCTTCCTCAAGGAGTTCCTGCGCCTGGCCCCGACGCCGCGCGCCTATACCGATACGCTCACCAGCGAGCCGGTCGATCCCTGCCGCGACGACTTTAGCGGCTTTGTGTTTAAGATCCAGGCCAACATGGACAAGAACCACCGCGACCGCATCGCCTTTGTGCGCATTTGCTCGGGCAAGTTCGAGCGCGGCATGGACGCCTTCCACGTGCAGGGCAACCGCAAGCTCAAGCTTGCCACGGGTACCTCGATGATGGCCGATGACCGCGCCATCGTGGACGAGGCGTACGCGGGCGATATTGTGGGCCTGTTCGATCCGGGTATCTTTAGCATCGGCGACACCGTGTGCTCCGGCAAGCGCCACGTGCAGTATCCGCAGATCCCGACGTTTGCCCCCGAGATGTTTGCTCGCATTACGCAGGTCGATACGCTCAAGCGCAAACAGTTCGTCAAGGGTATGGAGGAGCTTGCCCAGGAGGGTGCCATCCAGATCTTCCGCGAGCTTGGTGCCGGCATGGAGAGCGTCATCGTGGGCGTGGTCGGCGTGCTGCAGTTTGAGGTACTCGAGCGCCGCCTCAAGGCCGAGTACCGTGTTGAGGTTCGTCGCCAGCCGCTGCCCTATACGGACATCCGCTGGATCCAGAACGACCCCGACACCATCGATATCCCGGGCCTTTCGCTCACGCGCGACACCCTGCGCGTCGAGGACATGCGCGGCGGCAAGCTGCTGCTGTTCACGAGTCCGTGGAACGTGGATTGGGCAACCGACCACAACCCCGACCTTATCCTGTCGGAGTTTGGCAACGTGGCCTTTTAACGCATCGGTGCGGTGACCCTGCGGGGCTGCCGCGCCATTTACTTGCCTGATGCCGTGTGAGCGGCTATCATACCCACCGTTGTCTCAAGACCGGGGCGTCCGAGCAGTTCGGGTCCGATATCCTGCTCGTTAAACCTAAAACCAAAGGAGTACATAATGATCAAGAAGGTCATGGAGGACTACAAGGTCCTGTTGCGGAGCATTCCCGCGGCAACGGTTTCGCTGTTTTTCGTGAGCGTCATCATGATGAACCTGCTGGCCAACAAAGAGCTTATCAGCCTGCCGTATCTGGCACTCGATTGTGGCTTTGTGGTGAGCTGGGTTTCGTTTTTGTGTCAGGACATGATCTGCAAGCGCTTTGGCGCCAAGGCATCCATCAAAATCTCTATCCTCGCGCTGCTGGTTAACCTGGCCGTGAGCCTGTGCTTTTGGGCATGCTCGCTCACGCCCGGTATGTGGGGCGCCTACTACGACACCGGCATGATCGAGGTCAACACCGCCCTTAACGCCACCATCGGCGGCACCTGGTACGTGGTGCTGGGCTCTTCGCTGGCAATGCTCGTTTCTGCCGTGGTTAACTCCACGCTCAACCAGTCGCTCGGCCGTATGCTCAAAAAGAATAACTTTGCGAGCTTCGCCTTCCGTTCCTATGTGTCTACGGGTGTTGGCCAGTTTATCGACAACCTGGTCTTTGCCATTGTGGTGAGCCACACGTTCTTTGGTTGGACCTGGGTGCAGGTCCTTATGTGCTCGCTGACCGGCGCTGTCGCCGAGCTGCTGTGCGAGGTCTTCCTGAGCCCCGTGGGCTACAAGGTCGTGCGCGGCTGGGAGCGCGAGAATGTGGGTTCCGAGTACCTCGAGCGCCACGCAACCGCCTAAGGAGCAAGTATGCGGGTTTTGATCACGGGCGCTTCGGGCGGTATCGGAGCCGCGTGCGTGCAGCGCTTTTTGGACGAGGGCCACGAGGTCGTGGGCTTTGATCTGCTGCCGGCGGCGATCGAACACGAGCGCTACCGCCATCTGATCGTTGATGTACGCGAGCCGGACTCGTTTCCAGGCGATCTTGAACCCCAGGTAATCGTGAACGTTGCCGGTACGCAGGATTCGGCCGACGATATTGCTGCCAACCTGCGGGGCACCATCAACGTGACCGAGCACTACGCCTTTGTGGGGGAGGGGCTTGCCGCCAAGCCGACACCGGCTATCAAATCCGTGGTCAATGTGGGGTCGGCGAGCGGACATACGGGATCGGAGTTTCCCGCCTATGCTGCCAGCAAGGGCGGCGTTATCGCCTACACCAAGAACCTTGCAAACCGCCTGGCACCGCAGGCCATCGCCAACAGTGTGGACCCGGGCGGCGTTATCACGCCGCTCAACCGTTGCGTGATGGAAGACGAACACCTGTGGAACCAGATTATGGAGCTCACGCCGCTTAAACGCTGGGCCACCGCCCAAGAGATCGCCGAGTGGATCTACTTTGTGGGCGTGACCAACCGGTTTATGACCGGGCAGAGCCTGCTGATCGATGGCGGCGAGGCCGGCCGCACACAATTTATTTGGCCCGAATAGGAAACGCGCCTGATGGAAAGCCGTCGGGCGCGTTTTTGATGTATCGATTTTTAGCCGAGGCAAGTCCAGTTGACGGAGGTCGAGCCGTGCTGTTCGAGTAGCCGATTGGCTGCCGAGAAGGGGCGCGACCCCATGAAAGCGGGGAGTTCTGCCGTGGCGCGATTGGCCGAAAGCGGCGAGGGGTGCGTGGAGGCAAGGCAGAACTTGTCGGTTGCCTTGCCCGCGCCGGTCGCGACGAGCTTGCCTTCGACCATCTGCTGGGCAAAGCGACCCCATGCCAAAAAGACTACCGGCTGGGGCAGCTGGCAGCAGCGTTCGATAATGTAGTCGGTGAGCGTGCTCCAGCCCAGTTTGGCGTGCGAGTTCGCGGCATGCTCGCGCACAGTGAGCGTGGTGTTGAGGAGCAGGACGCCCTGCTGTGCCCATGGGGTTAGGTCTCCCGTGGCGGGAATGGGGCAACCCAGATCGGCTTTGAGTTCCTTATAGATGTTGCGCAGGCTCGGCGGCAACTTGGTTTGCGTCGCGGGGACCGAGAACGACAGTCCCATTGCCTGGTTGGGTCCGTGATAAGGGTCCTGACCCAAGATGACAACTTTGACCTGGTCGGCCGGCGTGTAGGCGAGGGCATTGAGGATGTCGTCTTGTGCCGGGTAGATGGTCTGCTCGGCACGCAAAAGGGCGATGCGCTCGAGCAGCTGGTTCGTAGTGTCACGTACCGGCTGCGGCGCATCGCCCAACCAAGTTGCTATGTTGCGGTCGCGGGTCGCAGCGTCCATGGGGCTCCTTTACTCAGATGCTCTGTCGGTATCTATTGTAAAGGCGCACCGGTTGCCTTTATGCCGCGGCTGTATGAAGAGTGGGGTCTACGAAACGTGCTCGGGCGCTCCTGCCATATGGGTGTGTCCGTGTGCGCGAAGGCGTGGAAGTTCGACGGTTGCCACCATGACGCCGGTGAGGATGAGAGCGGCGCCAAAGAAGGCGATGGGACTCAGGACCTCGCCGACCAGGAAGAACGAGAAGACGGCGGAGCATACCGGCTCGAGCGAGAAGGCGAAGCCGGTGGTCTCGGCGGGCACGTGGGGCTGCACAAGTGTCTGGGTGATAAAGCCGTAGGCAGAGCAGATGAGTGCGAGCGCGACGACAACGACGATCTCGCTGGGCGCGCTGGGAAGCGTGAAGCCGCCAAAGGTGAATGCTGCGATGCCCGAGAACAAGCCGCCAAAGCCCAGTTGCCAAACGCCCAGAGCAAGCGGATCGACTTCTTCGACAAATCGCTTGGCGATAATGATGTGTCCGGCGTAGACAAAGGCGGAGAGCAGCATGATGAGCGCGCCCGGGTTCAGGCTGGTGAAATCGGCGCCCGAGAGCAGCAACATACCGCAGGTGACGATGGCGGTGCCGACGAGCACCTTGCGCTCGGGGGCGCGACGCAGCAGGGCTGCGTTGGCAAACGGCACGATTACGACCGTCAGGCTCTGCAAAAAGCCGGCGGTGGAGGCGGAGGTGAGGCTGGAGCCCAGGCACATGCACGTGAGCTCGGTTGCCATGATGGCACCGATGATGGCGGCGCGAACCATAAGGTCGCGGTTGATGCGAAACGCGTGCTTGTGGAAGAGCAGCAGACAGGCCGCAAAGGCGATGATGCAGCGCAGCGCAACGATGCTCGTGGCGTTCATGCTGTCCATGCCGATCTTCATGAGGGGGTACGAAAAGCCCCATGCGACGGGAACAGAAAATGAGAGCGCGATTGCTTTTTTGCGATCCATGGGACTCCTTTTGTTACAGAACGGTTTCGCAAAAAGGATTCTGCTCCCAGATGTGGATGTAGTAAAGCGAATGTATCTTCAGTATGATTAAGAAATGCTAATGTTGGCGGGAAAAGCCCTGGCAAAACGTTTTACAGCTACATCGATGTGGAGGCACGATGGCATCGCGGTATCAGATTGTATGTATGGTGGTCGATTGCGGCAGTCTTAAGGGCGCGGCGGACGAGCTGGGCTATACGCAAAGTGCGGTGAGCCAGGCCGTCAAGGCACTCGAGCGCGAGCTGGGCACCACGATTATCGAGCGCGGAAAGCAGGGCGTTTCGCTTACGCGCGACGGTAAGCAATATCTGCCGTACCTGCGCCAGATCGTGACCGCCGAGGCCGAGCTCGAGGGCAAGCGCCAGGAGCTGCTGGGGCTTTCGTCGACTGATATTCGTATCGCGACGTTTACCAATGTGAGTCGTACCGTGCTGCCGCGTGTGATCCGCGATTTTGGGGCCCTGCACCCGGGTGTACGCTTTACCCTCAAGCAGGGCGATTACACGCGCAACGCTCAATGGGTACACGATGGCGTGGTTGATTTTTGCTTTACGGCACGCGGGTTTACCGCTGGGCTCGAGAAGCGCGTGGTCTATCACGACGAGTTGGTGGCATTGTTGCCGGCCGCGCATCCGCTGACGGCAAAGGAAAAGGTGACACTTGCCGACCTGGCGTCCGAGCCGTTTGTGCTGCTGGATGAGGGCGAACAGAGTCTGGTGCTCGATGCATTTGCGGCGCATGGGTTGTCGCCGCATGTGACGAGTGAGGTGACCGACGACTACACCATCATGACGATGGTGGAGGAGGGCCTAGGCGTGAGCATGCTGTATCGCCGTACCGTCGAGGGCATGCAGACCGATATTCGCGTGCGTCCCATCGTGCATGCCCCCTCGCGCGACGTGGTGGCCGCCTGGCGCAGCTGGGACACCATGCCCATCGCCACGAGGCGCTTTATCGACTATATGAGCTCGCATATTGTCAATTAATGACTGGCGTGGCGTTGAGCGCGGTGTTTAGCGGGCTGTCGCTTTGGCTTGGGTGGCGCGATAGGTGCGTGCCGGGTGGCAAAGTAGTACCGCCACGACCATAAAGAACGCCGTGGTGCCCAGGCTGATGGGGTAGACCATCATGATGTTCGCAAAGGTGCGGAAGTGCGGGAACACGCAGAACACCCAATAGAAGCGGATGCCGCAGACGCAGATCATGGTGATGAGGGCGGGCGTGAGCGAGATACCAAAGCCGCGTAGGTAGCCGGACATGTTTTCGTAGAACATGCTAAAGGCGTACGCCGGGAAGATCGAACACACGCGGATATAGCCGATCGAGACGATGTTGGGATCGCTGTTGAACAGCGACAAGATCTCGCGCCCCAGGCCGACAATAACGATGATCGTGGTGAGTGCAACGATACCGCCTTCGACCAGGCAGACCTTGAGCGTTTTGGTGCAGCGGTCGATCTGGCGGGCACCGTGGTTTTGTCCCACAAAGGTGGTGCAAGCCTGGCTAAAGCTGTTGAGCAGGTTGTAGCATACGTACTCCAAGCTCATAGCGGCGCTCGATGCCGCCATGACCTCGGTGCCCAGGCTGTTGATAGCAGACTGGATGATGATGTTGGCGACGGCAAAGACGGCGCTCTGGATGCCGGCGGGCAGGCCGATCTTGACGATGCGCTTGAGGGCGACGGGGTCGATAGCCAGGTCGCGCGGGGTGACGCGGACGACGGAGTCGGTCTTGAGCAGGCGGATAAAGAGCGTAGCGGCGCTGACGGTGTAGGCGATGGCGGTGGCGATGGCGACGCCCACGACGCCCCAGTGGAGTACGGGGACAAAGATGAGGTCCAGGCCAATGTTGAGGACGGTGGACACGGCAAGCGCCTGCAGCGGCATGCGGGTGATGCCGACGGAGCGGAAGATCGCGGCCTCAAAGTTGTAAAGCAAGATCGAGGGCATGCTGAGCAAAAAGACGCGTAGGTAGAGCGAAGCGAGCGGCATGGTTTCGGCGGGAACGTTGAGCGCGGCGAGCATGGGCTCGGCAAAGATCTCGCCCAGTGCGATGACGACAAAGCCCACAAGTGCCATAAGAATCGAGGTATGGACGGCGCGTTTGACCATGTTCTGATCGTTGCGGCCGATAGCGTTGGCGATGACCACGTTGGAGCCAAGCGACATGCCAATAAACAGGTTGAGCATAAGACTGGTAAGCGGAACATTGGAGCCGACCGCCGCCATGGCGAGGGTTCCCTGGTCGCCCGAGAAGTTACCGATGATGACCGTGGCGATGAGGTTCGACAGTTGCTCCAAGATGCTCGTGGCGGCCACAGGGAAGGCGAACAGGGGAACATTGCGCCACAGCGATCCGGTGGTCATGTCAATGTGCTTAGATACGGTGTCAGCCATACGCTCTCAATCTCTAACATGCTCTTTTGTGCTTATTTGCGCAGACGATGATACTCCTAATCGCCTAGTCATTGGGGACGTTCTAAAACGATTACTCATTCAAGAACGTCCCCAATGACTAGGCGGGGAAGGCGTGCGACAATGGTGGGCGTTGTGTTGTTCGCGCTAAGGAGTTGCCATGTTGTTGTGTCCCGTTTGCCATGAGCCGCTGGTGGATGACGAACGCGGTGCTGCATGCGCGGGTGGGCACCGGTTTGACCGTGCGCGCGAGGGCTATCTATATCTCCTGCGCTCGTCCAAGAGCGGCGACTCCATGGGCGATCCCAAGTCGCAGGCACGCAGCCGTCGCGACTTTCTGAACCGCGGTTACTATGCGCCGTTGCGCGATGCGATGGTCGAGCTGGTGCGCGAGCGGGTGTCTGGACGTGCCGCGTCTACGAACTGCCCCATGACGTTGCTCGATATTTGCTGTGGCGAGGGCTACTACACCAGCGCCATGGGTGCGGTGCCGGGCGTGGATGCTTACGGCTTTGACCTGGGCAAAGAGATGGTGCGCCTTGCCGCCAAGCGCGGCGATGCGACCTACTTCGTGGCCAACATGAAGGACATCCCCGTGGCCGATGGCACCTTCGATATGGTGACCGAGCTCTTCGCTCCCTTTAACGAGCGCGAATTTGCCCGCGTGCTGGCTCCAGAGGGCTCACTCTATACCGTGGTGCCGGGTGCCCGTCATCTCTTTGGGCTCAAGGAGGTGCTCTACGATACGCCGTACCTTAACGATGAGAAGCTGCCGAAGACCACCGAGCTCGAGTTGGTCGGAACGCAGCGGGTGTCTGCGAACATTACGCTCCAGACCCAGGCAGACATCGAGGCGGTGTTCCAGATGACGCCGTACTACTACCGCACACGCCCTGCCGACAAAGAGCGCCTGGCAAACCTGGATACCCTTCAAACCGACATCGACTTCATCATCGCCGAGTACCGCCACAGCTAACAACCTGCCAAAAAGGGACAGGTTTGTTTTGGCAGGTTTTATCTGGGCAAACGTAAAGGGCCGACCGCGGAGATGCGCGATCGGCCCTTTTTAGTTGCTTGGCTGCAGAGGTTATGAGAAGCGAGCGCTTACAGGCGGTCCTTGTTCTCGGCCTTAACGGCGTGTGCCTGCTGAACAAAGAACAGGTCGTACACCACGATGACAAAGGCGACGATATTGACGGCGCTGCCGCCGAGCGCGGGAAGCGTGAGCGCGGCCTGCGCAATCGTGGCGATTGCGGCAACGATGCCGAGCTTAAACGCAGCATCCACCTGCGAAGGCTTGTTGGCGCCCTTGATGCCCGCAACACCTGCGGCGAGATCGATGAGGCCCTTGGCGACCAGCACGACCGCGGCGAGCATGGCGTTCGACCCGTACGTGGAATCGAGGTTGCCGGTCGCGATGCCGGCGATTCCAATGACGAGACTGGCGATGCCCAGAACAAAATAAATCAGGGCAAGGATTTTGAGTGTCTTGCGAGCGGCGCTCATAGCTGGTCCTTTCGATGCGGGCGCGGAGAATCTGTCGCACCCAGGTTGCGGCACATATCGTGAAGCACATTGTAGTTCAACGGGGCGATGCATGCGTTTGAAAGCGTCTCTTGCCTGTACGGTCCAACCTTTCAAAAAGGAAAGCTGGACGTAAGCCAAATCGATGGCAGCTCATGTGAGGCACTGAGATGATGAGGCCGTAACAAGGAGCTGGTCTCAAGGAGGAGCCATGATGTACGGAGCAGTGCAAGTGCGTGAGCCGCGGTCGTTGGGGAGGCGCATGAGTGATTCCGTGATCGCTGCCGTGTGCACGGGATTGATGGCGGTGCTTTGCATTGGGATGCTGTGGGCCATGTCGCATGTGGGACAATAGCGGACGGTTGGGCGCTGGCATAAACGGCACCCTGCGTATTCGTTTTGCTTGTTAAGGAGTGTCCATGGGCGTCGTCGATCCCTTTTCTGTTGCTCGGGCCGCGGGGCTTGAGCTGATCGGGAAGTCCGAGGGCCTCACGCTCACCGACGGCACGATGGAGCTGCGTGCCGATTTTACCCGCATGCTTCCACGACTCAAGCAGGGCCGCCTGCAGCAAGAGCTGCTGGTAAAGGCTGCGCGCGCAAAAGGCATCGAGCGACCATGGGCGATTGACGCCACGGCAGGTTTTGGCGAGGATTCGCTGCTGCTGGCGGCCGCGGGCTTTACCGTCGATCTGTATGAGCAGGATTGCGTGATAGCGGCGCTGCTTCAGGATGCCCTGGATCGCGCGGCAGATGATCCGGCGCTTGCGGCTGCCGTGTCGCGCATGCGTTTACATGCGGGCGAGGACAGCATTGCCGGCCTTCGTCATGTAGCTGGGCTGATCGGGCGGGGCGAGCTTGCCGCTCCCGCCGTGGTGTATCTGGACCCCATGTTTCCCGAGCGCACCAAGAGCGCGGCGGTGAAAAAGAAGTTCCAACTCTTGCACCATTTGGAACAGCCGTGTGCCGATGAGGAGACGCTAGTCGAAGCTGCGCTTGCGGTGCACCCGCGCAAGGTCGTTATCAAGCGGCCGGTGAAGGGGCCGCTGCTTGCCGGCGTTAAGCCGAGCTATCAACTTGCGGGCAAGGCCGTTCGTTACGATGTTTTGGTGCCGCCGCGCCCGTAGCTTGCGTTCGATGGCTGGCACTCCGTCAATGCCGTGCCGATGCGGCGCCTATTTCCATGGGTGCGATGTCAGGTGCCAGCCACCGCAGTATTCGCATTTGTAGCAGGCCAAACCGCGCCGTCCGCGGTTTTCGCAGTCGGCCATAACGGCCTCGGCCTCGGCGCGCGTGTCGTAACGGTTTTTGCGTTCGCACGACTTGTAGCGCCAGGCTTCATCGCGCTCGGCGTCCAGGGCGTCGCGGCGCTCGTCCTCGCGCGCAAACAGGTCGCTCATATCGCCGCCGGTGGCAGTGCCCAAAAACTCGCTTTTGGCCTTTGACCAGGCGGCTCGCTTTTTGCTTCCCATCTGCATCGCGCCCCTCTCCAAACGTTGGTATCATTGCTCAATCAAAGTGATACCAATAAACGTGAGGTCGCCGCGTGATGATCAGAAAAACCCTCGATACCGACATTCCCGCCGTCATGGCTATCTATGACACGGCCCGCGCCTTTATGCGCGCACATGGCAACGCTACGCAGTGGCCCGAGGGCACGCCTTCGGCCGAGCAGCTGGCTGCTGATATTGCCGCTGGTGGCAGTTACGTGTGCGAATTCGACGGTCGCGTGGTGGCGACGTTTGCCTTTTTGCCGGGGCCGGACGAGTGCTATGACGTAATTGAGGACGGGCAATGGCGCAGCGATACTCCGTACGCCGTGTTGCACCGTGTGGCATCCGACGGCACCGTGCACGGTATCGCGGCTGCGATGTTTGCCTTTGCCAAAGAACGTGCCGATCACTTGCGCATCGATACGCACCAGGACAACCTGCCCATGCAGGGCGCGAGTATTAAGGCAGGGTTTGAGCGTGCCGGCGTCGTGTATGTGTCAGACGGCACGCCGCGTGTTGCGTTTGACTGGCTGCGCGAGGCATAAGAGCGAGAGCTCGTGTCAGTAATGCGCGTGAACGAAAATGGCCCCGGGCGGGGCCGTTTTTGGTTGCTGCGCTGTTTTGCAAGATAGTAGACGCTGAGCGCTATCGGCTTTAAGACCCTACGCCCGGGGTAGCTCGCTTCCGCAGTGGCAACACTTGGTCGCGCCCTCGTGTACCTCTTCCAGGCAATACGGGCAGACGGGCGCTGGTGCGGCTTCCTCGGCGGTGGCACCGGCGAGCCTGTCGCCAATCTCCTGCGCCTTGTTGAATGCTTTGACGATGGCAAAGACGATCGCCGCCACAATCAAAAAGTTGATGCACGCGCCGATAAAGGCGCCAAAGTCGATATTGGTGCCCGGCACCACCAGCCCCGAGATCTCGGTGGCGCTGCCACCGGCAATCACGGAGATAAGCGGGTTGATGATGTTGTCGGTAAGCGAGGTCACGATGGCAGTGAATGCGCCGCCGATAATCACGCCGACGGCCATGTCTGTCACGTTGCCGCGATTGATGAATTCCTTGAACTCGTTGAGCAATGCCTTCATGGTGGTTCCTCGCAGTTGTGGGGCTCGCGTTGTTACTGCCCCAGATGAGCCATGGCAGACAAAAGGGGAGGTGCCGGCTTTCGCAAGGCGCGAACCTACGAAAATCGCCGCGCGGCAACGCGGGGCGATGAGCTCGGTCGGGGGATAGGGCCCGCTTCGCCCGCCGGCCCGTAAATTGTATCATCCAGTGTGGAGCGTGAACGCCCGTTGCCGCGTGCGATGGGCTTGTAATAAGAGGAGAGCCATGTCGAAGCAAGCGGTCGTTGGAATCTTGGCGCATGTCGATGCCGGCAAGACCACGCTGGCCGAGGCCGTGTTGTTCAACGCGGGTCGCATTCGCAAGCGCGGGCGCGTGGACGATGGCGATTCGCATCTGGACACTAATGCGATCGAGCGCGAGCGCGGCATCACGATTTTCTCGTCACAGGCCGTGCTCGACCATGGCGATACCCACGTCATGCTCGTGGATGCGCCGGGGCATGTCGATTTTTCTGCCGAGGCGGAGCGCACGCTGCGCGCACTCGACTACGCGATTTTGGTTGTGGGCGCCAACGACGGCGTGCAAGGGCACACCGAAACCCTGTGGCGCCTGCTTGCGCGCTATGACATTCCGACGTTCATCTATATCAACAAGATTGATTTGGAGAATCCCGGCCGCGATGTTTTGCTGGCACAGCTTGGGCAGCGTCTTTCCGAGGGCTGCCTGGATGCCAACGAACTGTTGGCGGGCGGCGCCGTTCAGGAGGACGCTGCTGCGTTGGACGAGGCGGCGCTCGAGGAGTTTTTTGAAGCGGGCGAGCTTTCTGTCGCAACGCTGTCGCGCATGGTTGCCGAGCGCAAGCTCTTTCCCTGCTTTGCCGGCTCGGCGCTCAGGGACCAGGGCGTGGACGAACTGCTGGATGGCATATGTGCGCTGATGCGCGAACAGGCGTGGCTCCCGGAGTTTGCCGCGCGCGTCTATCGTGTCAGCCGCGGGGATCGCGGCGAGCGTTTGGCTTGGGTTAAAGTGACCGGCGGCACGCTGCACGCAAAACAGATGATTGGCGGACGTTCCGGTGCCGAGGCATGGGAGCAAAAGATCGATCAGGTGCGCATCTATAACGGCGAGAAATACGAGCTTGCACAGAAAGTTGCCGCTGGCGGCATCTGCGCCGTGACGGGTCTTGCACACGTTCGCCCAGGGGACGCCCTGGGCGCGGAGCCCGCGGGCGATGCGCCCGTCATTGCGCCAGTCCTTACCTATACGGTGCTTCCGGGCGAACACGATGTCCACGCGGTGTTCAAAGCACTGACTGAGTTGGCGGACGAAGATCCTATGCTCGGCGTAAGCTGGAATACGCATCTTGAGCAGATTCATTTGCAGTTGATGGGCGCCGTGCAGCTCGAGGTCGTGCAGCGGGTGTTGGCCGATCGCTTTGGCCTTTCGATTGATTTTGAGTCTGGCGGCATTCTCTATAAGGAGACTATTTCGCAGCCGGTCGAGGGCGTGGGCCACTTTGAGCCACTGCGCCACTATGCCGAGGTACATCTGCGCCTGGAGCCATTGCCGGCGGGTTCGGGCGTGCAGTTTGGCACCGTTACCTCGACCGACGAGCTCGATCTTAACTGGCAGCGTCTGGCGCTCACCAACGCCATGGAGCGCGATCACCTGGGCGTGCTGACCGGCTCTCCCATCACCGATGTGCGCATTACGCTCACGGGCGGCCGTGCGCATGCCAAACACACCGAGGGCGGCGATTTTCGCCAGGCCACGTACCGCGCGATTCGTCAGGGTTTGATGCAGGCGCGTGAGGCCGGCGCGGCGGTGCTGTTGGAGCCGTGGTATCGCTTTGAACTCGAGGTGCCGGGGGAGTGCGTGGGCCGGGCGCTCTCGGATGCCACACGCATGGGTGCCGAGTACGAGCCGCCGACGATGGCGGGAGACCGGGCGAAGCTTGTGGGTCGTGTGCCGGCATCTGAGGTGCAGGATTACGCGCTGGAGGTGGCCGCCTACACGAGTGGTCGCGGTCATCTGTACCTGGAGTTCGCCGGCTATGCGGCTTGCCATGATGCCGAGCGCGTCATCGAGGCGGCCGCCTATGAGCCCGAGGCCGATCTGCCCAACACGCCCGATTCGGTCTTTTGCTCTCACGGCGCCGGTTACACGGTCAAATGGTACGACGTACCCGCCGCAGCCCACGTAAAGGTCGATCCCGCCACCTTCCGCCCCTGGCGAGCGGCGGACGCCGAGTTTTTCGGCCATAGGTGATAGAGGGTCAGTCTCTTTATCGCATCCTGTTAGTATAACTCGGTATAAGTTGGTATAACTATTACCAGGGTTTGCCAATCCGAGGAGGCCGACATGAATCCAAATCCCTTTAAGCCCACTGCTGGCAAGCGGCCCCCGGTACTCATCGGCCGCGAGTCGGTCATCGAAGATTTTGAGGAAGGGCTCGATAACGGCGCTGGAGCGCCGGGCAGGTTCATGCTCATTACGGGAAACCGCGGCTGCGGCAAAACGGTTCTCCTGCGGGAGCTGCAACGTTTGGCTAGCGAGCGCGGATGGGCGGTTGTTTCCGATTCCGCTTCGCTTGGCTTATGCGACCGCTTGGCCGAGGCGCTTCGCTCGAATAAGCCCGTTGTGACGTCAATGGAGTTCGGTCCGTCGTTTGGTCGGATGTCGGTTGAGGCGGCGCGAGCAAAAGGCGAGACGTTGCGAGGGCTGGTCAACGAACGCCTCAAGAAACTCGGGCCAGGCAAGGGCATACTGTTTGCGATTGACGAGGCGCAGTCTGCGTCTATCGAGGAGCTGGCGGCGCTGGCCGTTCTCTATCAGCAAGTGCTTGGAGACCAAGATGCCACGGGCTTGCCCGATAGCGACCAGCGCGGTCTTGCGCTGGTTTTTGCCGGCTTACCCAGTATGGTTGATGACTTGCTCGAAGAGCCGAGCGTAACGTTTCTGCGCCGCGCCCAGCAGCGTACGCTGGGGGCGATTTCTTTGCCCAAAGTGCGCGATTCATATATCCAGACGGTCAAAGACGCTGGTCTTTACGTTGACACGGAGACGGCGGACCTTGCGGCACACAAGAGCATGGGGCATCCCTATATGGTCCAGTTGGTGGGCTATTACATGTGGCGCTCTGCCGTCCGGCGCAACTCGCAGGTCATTGAAAGGTGCGATGTCGAGGCTGGCCATGCGGATGCCATCTCTGAGTTCTACGAAGCGGTCGACGCGCCCCTGTATTATGGATTGCGCAGTCCGCAACGCCTCTTTATCGAGGCCATGGCTGCTGACGAGGGTAAGCCGACGCGCATGGCGGACATCATTGAGCGTTGCGATCGCACCCAGAGCTGGGCGAGTAAATATCGCGCAAGCCTGATTCGCGAGCGCGTCATCGAGGCTGCCGGATACGGCCTCGTCCGATTTGTCGTGCCCATGCTGGGCGCGTACATTCGCGATCGCGTTTTATGGCATGAGTAATGTGAAAAGGGACGGTCCCTTTGTCACATCGATAGATGTGAGGTCAAAACATGGTGATTCAAACTGAGCGATTGACGCTCCGTCCGTGGCGCGAGACGGATACGGCGATCCTGTTTACATATGCGAGCGACCCGGACGTGGGGCCGGCTGCGGGCTGGCCACCCCATCGAAGCATTGAGGAGAGCAGGGAGATCATTCGGACAGTTTTTGCGGCACCCCATACCTTTGCCGTTTGCCTGGCTGCGACGGATGAGCCCGTGGGTAGCATCGGACTTATGCCATCTCGCTGCGAGTCAAACCGTCGAGATGACGGTCTCGAACTCGAAGTGGGCTATTGGATCGCCAAGCCGTTCTGGGGCCGAGGCTTTGCTCCCGAAGCGGTACGAGCCATGCAGCGCTATGCGTTCGATACGCTTGGCTGCAAGGCGCTTTGGTGCGGATACTACGAGGGCAATAACAAGTCGTTACGCGTCCAGCAAAAATGTGGGTTCGCGCCACATCACGTTGAGCGCGACGTGCCCTGCGAGCTTATGGGCGATGTACGTACCGAGTGCTTTACGTATTTGACCCGCGAAGACTGGCGCGGGCGAGCAGAAGGGGAGCGATGACGGTGTCGCAACAACCAAGTGCTATCGAGGTGCGTGGTGCACGTGTCCACAACCTCAAGGACATCGATATCGATATTCCGCTGGGAAGGCTTGTGGGTATTGCCGGCGTGTCGGGCTCGGGCAAGAGTTCGCTGGCGCTGGGGGTTCTTTATGCCGAGGGCTCGCGCCGTTACCTGGAGGCGCTCAGCACCTATACCCGCCGTCGTCTGACGCAGGCCGAGCACGCCCAGGTGGACGAGGTGCTGCATGTGCCAGCGGCGCTCGCATTGCATCAGCGCCCCAGCGTGCCGGGCGTGCGTTCCACTTTTGGCACCATGACCGAGCTCAACAATAGCCTGCGTCTGCTCTTTAGCCGTTGCGCCCATCACGTGTGCCCGCACTGTGGGGCGCGCGTGGAGCCGAGCCTTAACGTGGCTGCGGGCCTGTCGCTCACGTGTCCGATATGCGGCCGCGAGTTCTACGCGCCGAGTGCCGAGGATTTGGCTTTCAATAGCGGTGGTGCGTGCCCTACCTGCGGCGGCACCGGTGTCATGCGCGAGGTGGACGAAGCGAGCCTGGTGCCCGACGAGTCAAAGACTATCAACGAGGGTGCGGTGCTTCCCTGGGGAACGCTCATGTGGGATCTGATGAAGCAGGTGGCAGGCGAGATGGGCGTACGCACCGACGTACCGTTTAACCAGCTCACGCCTCAAGAGCGCGATATCGTGTTCCACGGCCCGGCGGTCAAGAAGCACATTCTCTACGTTCCCAAAAACGGCGAGGGCGCCACGCCGCTCGACTTCACCTATTACAACGCCGTCTATACCGTCGAGAATGCGCTCGCCAAGGTTAAGGACGACAAGGGCCTCAAACGCGTTGCGCGCTTTTTGCGCGAGGGCCCATGCCGCGACTGCAGCGGCACGCGTCTCTCCGAGGCGGCACGCCAGCCCCAGGTGCGCGGTATCAATCTGGCGCAGGCGGCGGCCATGACGCTGGGCGAGGCGATTGAGTGGGTGCGCGGGGTGCCCGCATCCTTGCCGCCCGAGATGCGGCCCATGGCGACGGATATCTGCGATTCGTTTTTGAGCACGGCCCGTCGTCTGGTCGACCTGGGTCTCGATTACCTTTCACTCGATCGCGCCGGTGCCACGCTTTCCACGGGTGAGCGCCAGCGCGTGCAGCTTGCTCGCGTGGTGCGCAATCGATCGACGGGCGTGCTCTATGTGCTGGACGAGCCCTCGATCGGCTTGCATCCTGCCAATGTCGACGGCTTGGTGGGTGTGATGCGCGATCTGGTGGATGACGGCAACACCGTGGTTGTTGTCGACCACGATACGCGCGTACTGGCGGAAGCCGACTATCTGGTCGAGATGGGCCCCGTTGCCGGAGCAGGCGGCGGCAATTTGATCGCTGCCGGTACGGTAAGCGAGGTCGAGCAATCGCAAAGCAGCCGCATCGCGCCGTTTTTGCGCGCCGAGCCCAAGCGCTTGCGTCCGCAGGTGACTGACGACGAAATGTTCGATCAGGGACATATCCGCATGGCAACCGATGCCATCCATACCGTAAAACCGCTCGAAGTCGATATCCCGCGCGGCCGCCTTGTCGCGGTGACGGGCGTTTCGGGCTCGGGCAAGACGACGTTGGTGCTCGAGACGCTCATTCCGGCGCTTAAGGCCCAGGCAGCTGGCGAGCGCCTGCCAAGACACGTGCGTTGGGTCGATGCCGAAGGCATTGCCCGTGCCAACCTGATTGACGCCACGCCCATCGGCGCCAACGTGCGCTCGACGGTCGCAACCTATGCCGACATCCATGATGAGCTGCGCCGAGCCTTTGCCCGTACGCCCGAGGCCAAGGCGGCTGGCTACAAGGCGGGTGCCTTTAGCTATAACACTGGCGCCTTGCGCTGTCCTACGTGCGACGGCACGGGATCGATATCGCTCGACGTGCAGTTTTTGCCCGACGTCGAGATTGTCTGCCCGGCATGTCGCGGTTCGCGTTATGCAGACGTGGCTTCGCGTATCCATCGCGAGGGCAAGGACGGGAGCTTGCTGACGTTGCCGCAGCTCATGGACATGAGTGTGGACGAGGCCATCGACGCCACACTGGGACTCAAGAAGGTTCAGGCGCGCTTGCAGACCTTACACGACCTGGGCTTGGGCTATCTCACACTTGGCGAGCCCACACCGGCGCTCTCGGGCGGCGAAGCGCAGCGTCTTAAGCTCGCGAGTGAGATGGGCCGCGTGCAGGACGATGCCGTATTCGTGTTCGACGAGCCTACGATCGGCCTACATCCGCTCGATGTTCAGGTGTTGCTGAGTGTGTTCGACGGCCTTGTTGCCAAGGGCGCTACGGTTATCGTGATCGAACACGATCTCGACCTTATCCGTAACGCCGATTACGTGATCGACATGGGCCCGGGCGGTGGCGACGCCGGCGGGCAAATCGTCTGCGCCGGCACGCCGGGCGACATCGTGGCCTGCTCCGCAAGCATTACCGGTCGCTACCTATAACCGAATGTGACAAAGGGACTGTCCCTTTGTCACATTGACTTCTATTTCACGCATTGAGCGGCGAGATAATCGCGGAAGAATGGCAATTCAAAAGCGACGATTCCGCGCCCGCGTTCTCCAATGATGCCGGCATCTATCATGCGGCGTCGGTAGCGGGAGACCTGCTGCGGCGAACGCTTAAGGCGTTCGACAAGGTCAGCGGTGGTGGACTCTTCCTCGTCATCGAGCATGGCGATGAGGAATCGCTTGTCCTCTGCAGTGAGTTCCCGATAGGTTGCCGCGAGGATTCGGTCATCCATCTCGTCGCGTGCGATTTTGATTCCTAGGTCAAAGTCGCGTGACGAGATTTCCTTCGAATCGCTTGTGAGATCCCAGGCGCGGTAGCCTACGAGTTGCAATAGGAAGGGAAAACCAGAGATCGAGCGAACGGCTCTATCGATTCCCTCAGCATCTGCCAGGCGATCGTTTTCCTGGATTGTGCGAATTAGGGCCTCGCGCACGTCATAGTCGGCAATGCGACCCAGATGATATTGTTGGGCGCGGCGAAGGAACGAGACCGTCTTGTGGTTCAGTAGCGTCGATACGTTGTTGGGAAGTCCCGCCATGAGCAGAGCGACGCGTTTCCCATCGGTCACAAAGTGCTGATACGTCGCTGCGAGCTGAATCATCTCGTCGAGTGTCGGGTCCACCTCGTCAACCGTGACGAGCAGACCGGTGCCCGCCTCGTTGAGCTGGTCGATGATGTCGCTCATGCGATAGCGCCAGGTTGAGGCATCGTGAACGCGATTGACCTCGATGCTGCCGAGTGGTGCAATTCCGAGACTGGTGACTTCGAAGTTGTTAGGCGGGTCGATGAGATGGCCTGCAGCGCGTTTCGCCCCGAACTCGATTTCCTCAAGCATTCCCGGGAGCGCGGTCGTCTTTACGGCTATCCAGCCGTGGGATTCCGCCCTTGTCGCGAGCGACGACATGAGAGCGGTTTTGCCGGTTCCACGCGCGCCTGAGAAGATCGAGGTCAATTCTGGGCGCCTGCGCTGGCTCAAGAAGGCACGGTCCAAATCCCGAATAATCTGTTGTCTGCCAGCGAGATGGGCAGGAACCTCGCCAAAGCTAGGGGTAAACGGGTTCTCGAGATATTCCACAGGGCTCTCCTTTCACGCCACCGTTTAACTTCATTTTATTTTAGTTAATTTTGATTAAAAGCGACGGCTCTTAATTTAGAGCATCAATTAGGCGTGTGTGTTATCGATGTGGTGCTTGAATGTGACGAAGGGACAGTCCCGTTGTCACATTCCCGGAAAGCCTGTTTGGCGTAGGGCTTCATAGAGGACGATGGCGGCGCTGTTGGAGAGGTTGAGTGCGCTGATGCGGTAGTCGTCCGGGTTGACGAAGTTGCCGCAGATATCCTGCCGAAGGATGGCTTCATGGCCGTCCTCGATATGCCCGAGTGATTCCTCGTGGGCTCCCCATGCCTCGGCGTTGTCAAGCGAATCGCAATCGCGCAGCATCGGGATGCGCTCGCAGCGCTCGGGTGCCGCGGCAAGCAGTGGCTCGGGAATGCCCGAGCTCTCGCTGCCAAAGACCAAGTAGTCGCCATCGCGGTAGGTACTCTGAGCATAGGTGCGGCGTGCCTTTTTGGTCAGCAGATGCAGGCGACCATCAGCGGGGGAGAGACCGTTGCGCGCAAGGAAATCCTCCCAGCCGGCATAGGTCGTCACGTCCAAGTTTTGCCAGTAGCCCAGACCGGCGCGACGTACCGTCTTGTCATCGAGCGAAAACCCCAGTGGTTCCACCAGATGCAGATGGGCGCCGGTGACCACGCAGGTACGGCCGATATTGCCCGTATTGGCCGGAATCTCGGGTGCATACAGCACGATATTGAACATGAATCTCCTTGGCTCAGAACGAAAAGCCACCACGAAGTTCACCTTCGTGGTGGCTTGGCGGTTACGTAGGCGGAAAAATGTCCGCTTGGATAAACCTAGGCGCGGTGCCAGTCGGTCAGGCAGGCATCGAGGGAGGCGATGAGCGCATCCTTGTCCATGTGACGGCCGATGATGCACAGGCTCGTCATGCGGTCGCCCGTCTCGTCGTCCCAAATTTGCATGATCTCGGGGTTCTCGTCGATGATCTTCTGCTTCTCGCCCTCGGGCGCCGAGTCGACAAACAGGCCGTTCTCCATCAGGCGCATCTGGTGGCCAGCCTGCTCGAACATGTAGCACATGTCCGGATTGCCGGTCTGCCACAGCGGGCCCTTGACGCGGATGACCTCGTCGGGCCACTCCTGCTCAACAAAATCGGTGAACTTCTGCAGGTCGAACGGCTTACGGCGCGAATACACAAAGGTCTCGATGTCGTACTCGAGCACCTCGGGGTCGTCGTGCTCCTCGGGATGCTCCATGGCCTCGATCCAGGCGGCGGAGTTGTAGGCGCGCATAAAGTCGAAGCGGTCGGTATCGAGCAGCTCCTCCATGGGAACCTCGCCGTTTTGAGCCTCGACAATCACGGCGTCCTTCTGCAGGCTGCGCACGATAGCCTTGAGCTCGGCGATCTGCTCAGGCGTCACGGTATCGGTCTTGTTGAGGATCAGCGTAGAGCAGAATTCAATCTGCTGGATGAGCAGGCTCTCGATGTCGTCCTCGTCGATATCCTCGGCCAGCAGGTCACGGCCGCCGTTGAACTCGTCATACATGCGGGCGCAATCGACCACGGCTACGATGTTGTCGAGCGCGAGCTTGGGCTCGCCGCCCACCTTGGCCTCGTCGCAGAAGCTCGAGATGGTGTAGGCGATGGGGATGGGCTCGCAAATGCCCGAGGCCTCGATGATGATGTAATCGAAGTCGCCCGAATCAGCGATGCCCTGCAGCTGGTTGGCAAGGTCGTCCGAAAGCGTGCAGCAGATGCAGCCGTTGGTGAGCGGGATGAGGTCGTCGGTCTCGGACAGGCCGCCGTCGGCGATAAGGCTGGCGTCGACATTGATCTCGCCGATGTCGTTGACGATCACGGCGGCGCGGATGCCGCCGTCGTTAGCGAGGATGTGGTTGAGCAGCGTGGTCTTGCCGGCACCGAGGTATCCGGTAAGCATGATGATCTTCACGGGTTTGTTGGGCATGTGCCCTCCTTTGTTAGACATGGCTTACAGTTGAATCTTATGCCAAACGCCTGCTCTTATACCCACGCGCCGGCAAATAACACAAGCTACTCCCAGGCTCCCCAAACATCGGGGCAATAACCGACGGTGGCCTTTTTGCCGTTGCGCACGATGGGCTCGGCCAAGACCTGCTGGTTCTCGAGCAGCTTGTCGAAGCGCTGACTAGGGGTGAGGTGCTGAATGAGCGCGAGCGTCTCCTCGTCCTTGGCTTTGGGGTTGAGCAGCTTGTCGATGCCGCCAACTGCCTGCATCACGCTCGTGAGCTCGCCCTTGCTCATCTCCTTTTCCTTTAGGTCGATAAACTGCACCTTAATGCGGCGCTCCTTAAAATAGCGCTGAGCCTTCTTGGTATCGAAGGACTTTTTGGTGCCAAAAATCTGGATATTCATGTTCCGCCGTTCTACCTGATGAAGTTGGTCGTTGCTCGATCTGCCTCGGGCGCGTTGATGCCGGCGGCCTGTCCTGCCTCGATGCAACGGAGGAGCCAGGCCATGTTTTTGCCGATGTTTCGCATGGTGGCAAGGCCCTCGGCATCTCCATCGGCGTCGCCGGGCACGCGGCCAAACACGTTGTTCCAGTAGGTGGAAGCAACCACGGGCATTTGCTTAATGGTGAAGTACTTGTTGAGTACATCGAAGGTGGTCGACGTGCCGCCGCGACGGGCGACGGCGACTGCGGCGCCGGGTTTGTGCTCAAAGGCATGCCCGCCTGCATAGAAGGCGCGATCGAGGGCCGAAAGGATGCGGCCGCTGGGGTGCGCATAGTAGACAGGTGAGCCAAAGACAAAGCCATCTGCCTGCTCGGCGGCAGCGATGAGCTCGTTCACCACGTCGTCACCAAAGGTGCAGCGACCGCCAAGCTTGCCGCACTGGCCGCAACCGATGCAATCGCGAATGGGCTTGGCGCCCAGCTGAAACACCTCGGTATCAATGCCTTCGGCATTGAGCTGCTCGGCGACCTCGGCAAGTGCGCGGGCGGTGTTGCCGTTTGCCTTGGGGCTGCCATTGACCAAAAGAACCTTCATCACAAACTCCCTCTGCTGTCGGTGACTTCTGCAGAGGATTATCGCACGATGGGGGCGGCGGCGCGGGCGCGGCGCTAATCCAGTTTGGTACCTGGCACCTGCACGGCTTTCCCGAGCAACGCTTTGAGCTCGTTCAAAATGGAAACGGGCTGTCGATCGACAGCGTCCAGATGAAGCGTCGCCACACGAATGGGTGGCTGATATTCAAGCGAGCCGATGAGCACGGGAGAACCCAGGAACCGCTCGATTTCTTCTGCGATCGCGTCGGTCTCTTCGGGATCAAAGTCGTCGAAAAGAGCCACGAACATCGGCCCCGTCGAGCGGAACATACGACCCTTACCGCGCGAGCATTCCACCAGACAGGCGGCACATTCTGCCAAAACGCGGTCGCCCGCATCAAAGCCAAAGCGGGCATTGACCTGAGCGATATCGTCGATTTTGATGGCGATCAAACCAGCCTTGCGCGCCACGCGACGCATTTCGCCAATGGCGTTGACCAGGGCGTGAATATCGCCCAAGCCGGTCACGGAATCGGTCGTATCTGCCAAGCTTCGGTTGATGATAATGCCCACATACATGCCGGGCTCGGTATCGGTGCCGTCCAAGCGGTAGCCCGTGCAGTCGCAAAGCACGTATTTTCCGGTGGCATCCATTACGTGATACTGCATGTAGTGGAAGTGCCACGTGCCGTTTATCACCATGTCGAGCTCGACACGTACGTTGTCGCGGTCCTCGGGATGAACGCGGGCGAGCCACATGTCGAGTGAGTTAAAAGGGTGCTGGGAGGGCAGGTCAAAATCGCGCACGGCGTTAACCGACCATTGCGATTCTCCCGTATCGAGATTGAGGATAAACGGATAGCGCGTCTCGGAGCTCATGGAGATCGCTTGGAACACCCGGTCGTTGCAGGGAAGCTGATCGACGATTGGGCGTTGCGGCGCGTCATCGTCTTTCGGTTGCTGCACACGATGCATAAGCTTATAGCGATACATCTTGCGATCGGCATCCATTGTCATCTGGCGACGCGTGTCGCCAGCAAGTGGATCGACGCGCGAGCAGCCAAAGCTAAAGCTGCCGATCATGGGCGCCTTGCCACCTGAGCTCGCCTCGATCAGCCTGGTACGTACCTGCTCCAAGCGCTGCTCGAGTTCAATCTCGTTTGCGGAGAGCGAGATGAGCACAAACTCGTCTCCACCGATACGGAACAGCATCTCATCGTGCTCCATGGTTTCGGAGAGCGTGCGGCAGATGCTCAGAATATAGCGATTGCCTTCGGCGTGGCCAAACCTATCATTGCAATGCTTGAGATGGTCGATGTCAATATAGGCGCAGGTGAAGGGGTCGCCTTTGCGCCAGAGTTGCTCGACGTGACGGTCGAATCCGTTGCGGTTGCCCAAGTTGGTGAGCGGATCGATATAGGCGTTGCGCTCAAGCAGCTGGCGCTCTTGTTGCAGGATGGCATGCGTCTTTTGCAGTTGCTCGCCAACGGCGCGTAGCCCAGCAGGCAGCGCGGCAACATCGAGTTCGGCGGTCGAGACGCCGTTCGCAAGTCGCTGAAGATAGGCAATAATCGATTGCTCGCCCAGGCGATACGACTCGTTCATGATGGATAACCTCCTTGGGCGGAACAACGGTTTGTATCATATCCCCAATTCGGTTTGAATTGGGGATATAAGTTAGCTAATGGAGACAAATATCCCCTTCGACGGTGGCGTTTTGCGCGCGAGCGTATCAGTTGTTATTGCCGCCATCGAGCAATGCCTCAAAATCCTTCGCCTGCATGGGGCGGTAGTAGAGGAAGCCCTGAGCGTAGCGGGCGCCCATTTGTCGTAGCATGTTCGCCTGCTCATTTGTCTCGACGCCTTCGACCACGACGGGCAGATGGAGCGACTGCGCCATTTCGAGCATCGATGAAATGATTTGCGTGCTGCGGCCTTGATCGCGGTCGGTGGGCACAAAGGTGCGGTCGAGCTTGATGACGTCGACGTTGACGTTCTTGAGCATCGCGAGCGTGGACTGGCCGGTGCTAAAATCGTCCATGTAGGTCGAGAAGCCACGGGTGTGCAGATCCGCGGTCAGCTTATCCACGGCCTCGGACTCTCCGGTATAGGCGGTCTCGGTGATCTCGATGTGCATGAGTTCGGGCGGCAGGTTGTACTGGGCGGCGAGCGACCCCATATGCTCGGCGACATCGCAGGCAAGAATGTCTACGCGCGACACATTGAGGGAAATCGGAACCACGCGAAGTCCTCGATTGAGGCGCTCGCGGAGCCACATGGCGACGCCCTGCCAAACATATTTGTCGAGCGTCACTACAAAGCCGCTTTCCTCGAGTGCGGGGATAAACGTTGCGGGCGAAATGAGAGAGCCGTCCTTGTTAATCCAGCGGGTGAGTGCTTCGGCGCCAATAATCTCGCCGGTTTCCATATCGACCTGGGGCTGAAGATAGTACGTGATGCGACCATTTGACAGCGCGTACTGGAATTCGGTCAGCGTGCGGTTGAACACGATTTCGCGCTTGTACTCCTCGGGGCAAAAAATGGCAATGCGCTCCTTAAAGTCGTTTTTTGCGCGCCGATTGGTAAACATGGCCTTTGCCTGCGCATCGATGGTAATCTCCTCATTGGAATCGATGGGGTAAACGCCCATGGACGGCCAAAAACCTACGCCGCCATCATACCTGGCTACTGCCTCGCGAACGCGGTTGTAGATTTGATGGACGGTGATGTGCTTAAAGGGGATGAGTACGCAAAAGTCATCTTGGCCCCAGTACCCTGCGACGCCCATGTCGGCATTCTCGATGTCCTTGAGGACCGTGCCCACATCGGCAAGCAGGCGGTCGCCTTCGGCCTGTCCATACCATTCGTTAAACAGGCGCATGTGGCCCATGTCGACCGTGGCGATGCACCAGGCGCCGTCGCGTCTTGCCTCGAGAAAAGCGTTGGCGCGCCGCATAAACTCGCTGGGTCGATAGAGACCCGTGAGCGAGTCGATACGTTCGGCGATGGCGCTTTTGCGCTCAGCCTCGGGTATGGGGAGGCTGTCGTTGGGAACAAGCCCGCCGGCCGTGCGAAGGCGACGGTTGAGTTCGCCTAAAACGGCGGTCGCTTGATGGGTTAAGTGCTCGTAAAAGGCCGGGACGACAAGGCAGACGGGAGTAATGGTGTCGCCTGCGATTCGAACAGGAGCGAAAACGGCCTCTTTAAGGTGGCGGGTCAGTTGCTCGAATGCCTCGTGGTCTAGGTCGTTGCTGAGCACGACGAACTGAACGCTTCGTGAACGGTAGACCCGGCTCCTGCCGCGAGTGATCGACAGCATGCGGCCTGCGTATTCGGCAAGCATGTTGTCGACGGCCTCGGCCCCGTAGAGCTCGTTGAGCTTTGTCGTGCCACGAACGCGCACCGCTATAAGCCCTGTCTCGCAACGATCGCGGCGGCAGGCGTCGATGGCGTTGGCCAGCATGCGCTGCGTTCCGAGGCCTGTGGCGGCGTCGACGGTTTCGGCAAGTGAGTGGTTGACGAGCTCGCCGACATAGAGCGAGGGGACATTTCCGTCGCCGTCGATACGAAACCCGCGAGCACGGCAAAGGACGTAGTCGCCGACGGCGTTGCGCACACGATACTGCATGACGCGACGGTGCTTGGTGCCGTTGTAGACTTGGTCGATGTCGTTGATGCAGGCCTCAAGGTCGTCGGGATGGACGCGCGTTTTCCAGTAATCGCGACAGTTGTCTATGTGCTCCGAGGGAAGGCCAAGATCGCGCAAGGCACCTTGTGACCAAAGGGTGCGATGTTTGTCCAAGTTCTCGATAAAGAAATATCGGCCCTCATTGAGCATCGAAAAGGCGTCAAAAATTCGATCGCTTATTTCGAAGTCGTCGGCGTGAACTTGCGTGATATTGCGTCGATCGAGGTGCATGGCATGACGTAGCTTGTAGTCGTACATGCGATGGTCGGCATCGAGCGTCATGCGATTGGAAGCTTCGCCCAGGGCGGGGTCGGCATGTGACACTCCGTAGCTAAACGAGTGGGGCATCTCGGAATCGTTGTTTTTGAGCAGAACCGTTCGGCAGTGTTTCAGACGTTCGGCGAGGTCGTCCTCGGTTGCAATCGTAGATAGGATGGCAAACTCGTCGCCGCCTATGCGAAACGCCGCTTCGCCCACCTTCATATACAGATTAAGATAGAGACTTACCTGCAAGATATAGCGGTTGCCCTCGTCATGTCCAAAGACGTCGTTGCAGTGCTTGAGATTGTCGATATCGATGAACGCCATGGTAACGGGGGCGTCCTGCTCCCAGAGCTCCTCGAGGGAACGGGCAAAGCCGCCACGGTTGCCAAGCCCGGTAAGCTGGTCGGTAAAGGCGGTCCTGATCAGATCCTCCTGCCGCTCGAGAAGGTCGCGGACGGTCTTTTCGAGCGTTTCGGTGTAATTGCTGACAGTTTCCATGTTCTAAGTGGCTTTCTGAGGTCGGGGCGGATTGCGTCGGGCGAGCTCGTTGTGTACACGCGTCGTTGCTCAGCGCTTTGCATGTATCCAGGCCCCCGCCTTGCCGCGTTGTTGAGTTAATTTGCCGGCTAATGTTCGCTGTTGATAACAGCTGAGTAGTGTAAACAATAGTGCACAATTATATATGGGTGCACATGCTGTGGGCGGCTATTGTTCGACAAGCGGTAGCGCGACGATGCGATGTTCGATAAAAATGCGACTGGGACGATATATGTTGACGGGTATACTTGTCCCGTTTGAATTTGTGGGGACGGAGATGGTCGCATGGCACAGTCAAATACGACGCGCACGGTGGGGCTGGCACTCGAGGGAGGCGGCTACCGCGGTATGTATACGGCGGGCGTGCTCGACGTTTGGATGGAGCACGGCTTAACTTGCGACCATATGGTGGGTGTCTCGGCGGGCGCGGCGTTTGGCTACAACTTTAAATCGCGCCAGATCGGCCGCGCCATTCGCTATAACAAGGCCTATTGCGCCGATAAACGCTATGCAGGTGTAGTAAGCTGGCTGCGAACTGGCGATATGTTCAATGCCGATTTTGCCTATCACGAGGTGCCTATCGAGCGCGATCCCATCGACTTGGAGGCGTATCGCGCCTGCCCCATGCGATTTACGTGCGTGTGTACCGATATCGAGACGGGCAAGGCCGTCTACCATGACCTGCCCTATGGCGACGAGCGGGATATCGAGTGGATCCGGGCATCGTCGGCGATTCCCGTGGCGACGCGCCCCGTTGCTATTGACGGGCATAAGTATCTGGATGGTGGCGTGGCTGATTCTATTCCCAGTGCATGGCTGTTTGCGCAGGGGTATGACCGCAATATCGTGGTACTCACGCAGCCGGCGGGCTTTGTGAAGCAGCCCAACAGCGTGATGCCCATGCTGCGGCGCGTGTTCCGTCACTACCCGGAGTTTGTCGCGGCGCTTGAGCATCGGCATGAGGTCTACAATGCCACGCTCGATGACCTGGCGCGTCGCGAGGCTGCCGGCGAAATCTTTGTGGTTCGGCCGAGCGAATCGGTGAAGGTGCCGTCGCTGTGCCGTGAGCCCGATGAGCTCGAGCGCATCTATCAGATCGGCCGCCACGATGCGGAGGCGACCTTGCCGGCGCTGGAAGCGTATCTGGCAGAGTAGGGCAAACTGCCGTGGACTCGGCGGAAAGCGCATCCCGGAATGGAGGTCCAAACTGGGATGTGCTTTTCGCTATTGAAGATATGAGGCTGCGAATCGGCTGCTCGGCTTGAGTCTATGCCTGCTGCCAGGTGTCGACGAGTTCCTTGGCCGCGGCGTGGGGGTCGTCGGCACTGCAGACGGCGCTCACCACAAAGAAGCCATCGACGCCGGTGGCCTTGAGCTGCGGCAGGTCGGCCGTCTTGACGCCGCCGCCCACCACGATGGGCACGGGGCTTGCCGCGTGGAGTGCGGCCAGGTCCTCAAAGCTCTTGGTGATGATAGAGCCGTCGGCCGCGCGTCCGCAGTCGCGCTTGGTCTCGGTCTCGTGGAGCGGGCCGATGCCTAGGTAGTCGACTAGGCTCATGTCGGCGGTCTTGACGTACTCGAGCATCTCCTCGCAACGGGCCGAAAGGCCCACGATGGCATCGGGGCCCAAAAGTTTGCGGCAGACCTCGACGGGAATATCGCTCTGACCCACGTGCACGCCGTCGACAGCAATACCCTGCTCGCGCGCGGCGAGTACGCAGTCCAGGCGGTCGTCGATTAACAGGGCGACCTGACCGGTCTTGCCAGCCTGTGCGATAGCCTGCGCGGCATCGCCCGTCAGCGCGATGATCTCGCGGGCGCTTGCCACCTTGGAGCGCACCTGGATGCAGGTAAAGCCTGCGTCGAGCGCCTGGGCCACCACATCGCTCACGGGACGCCCCAGCGTGTTTTCGGGGCCGAGTACCAGATAGGCCGAGATATCAAGGTTGTCGCGGATGCTCATCGTGCTTCCTCCTGCTTTTTGATCTGTGCTTCCATGCGCTCGAGCTTGCCGGTCATGGTGTCGGTAAATCCGGGTCGAATATCGGCTTTGAGCACGACTTCGGTGCGGATGCCCTTGCTCGCCAACACAAAGGTTGCGTCGCGCACGACCTGCATGACCTCGTCCCAGTCGCCCTCGATCTCGGTGAACATCGAGGTGGTGTGGTTGGGAAGGCCGCTCTCGCGAATGACGCGCACGACCTCGGCGACCTCGGCGGATAGCTCATCGCCGGTGCCGCACGGGGCGATGGCTACAGCAACGAGCGTGTTCATACCGGTATTGGTTGCGGGCTCGGACATGGCTTATGCCTCCTCGAGCTCGAGTCGGTTATCGGCGATGTCTTGGGCGGTCGCGCGGTAGAGCTCGTCGATAAAGGCGACCTTAAAGCTTGCCGGGGCATCGGCGACGGCGGCGGCACGCGTGCCGGCAACGTTGTAGACGGCGGTACCGCAGACGGCGGCCGTAAACGGGTCGGCGGCGCAGGCGTACACGGCCAGCACGCCGCCCTGCGAGCAGCCGCAACCGGTGATCTTGGACATGAGCGGGCTGCCGCCGTGGGACTTGGCCACGGTCGTGCCGTCGGTAATCAGGTCGACTTCGCCCGAGACGACCACGGCGCCGCCGGTGTAGCGGGCGAGCGCCACGGCGGCATCGCGGGCGGCGTCTACCGTGTCGGTGGTATCGACACCGCGTACGCGGCTCAGATCGGCCGCCTCGCCCTCAAGACCCCACAGGCCGGCAAGCGCGATGATCTCGGAGGCGTTGCCGCGCACGATGGCGGGCTTGTTCTGCTTGAGTCCGTTTACCAGCTGGGTGCGCAGGCTACCGATGCCCAGGCCCACCGGGTCGAGCACCCAGGGCTTGCCGGCGTCGTGTGCCGCCTTCGCCGCGCGGGGAATCGTCTGCTCGTAGATGGGGAAGAGTGTGCCCATATTGAGGTAGATGGCGCCACCGCCGGCAACGAGCGCCTCGCCCTCGTCGGGCAGATAGACCATGGCGGCCGATCCGCCCACGGCGAGCTGCGCGTTGGCGACAAAGTCGATCGTCACCGTGTTGGTGATGGAGCCCGCCATCGGATTGGTGGCGCGAATTTCCTCCACGGCCTTGACCACATTTTGCTTAAGCTGTTCCGAATCAATCACTGCACATGCCTCCTTGGCATAGAAAAGGGGCGCTGTGCATAGACAGCGCCCCTGCAAAGGCGGCATGCTCCCTACGCCAGCATTAACTGACAGGTTCAAAGGATTGGGCCTCATGCCCTCTCAGCCTTGTGGTTTGCACCGCCGGCACTCCCGCATCGAATCTGTTGTTCCCTATACTAGCGCACCTGCCAATAAGGGACAGGTTTATTTTGGTAGGTGGCAACCGGGCTTTTTCATTCGCCCAGATAAAACCTGTCAAAATAAACCTGTCCCTTTTTGGCGGGTCGGTACAATAGACGGGATTAAGAATGACCGAGGGGACCTTATGATCAAACTTGTGCTGACCGATATGGACGATACGCTGATTCCTGCTGGGCATGACGGCGCCAGCGACTACGCCATTGAGGGTATCCATGCCATGCAGGCGGCGGGTCTGCACTTTGGCCCGGTTTCGGGTCGTCAGCCGTCCGCGATGGGCTGGATGTTCAAAAATCGTTCCGAGTGCTTCTCGACTGGCGCGTTCTGTAACGGCCAGGTGATGTTTGTCGACGGCGAAGTAGTCGCCTCGCGCGCAATCGATAACGATGCCCTTATGCGCTTAGCCGATTATTTTGAACAGGAGACCGAAGATACGTATTTGAAGGTCTACCGTCTGGGTGATGACTTTTGGAATAACGATGCCTATTGCGTGACAAGCGATCCCGAGCGTGTGCGTCGCGCCATGAAGTCAGGCGGCAACGCGTGGCTCAAGGGCGAAGAGGCTCCCTGTCGTCCTGTCGTTGACGATGCCCCGGTATACAAGGCGAATATCTGGAGTGCCCGTTCGCGCGAGGAGCTCGCCGAGCTGCGCGAGCGTGTTGCCGCTGAGGTGCCGGAGCTCTCGCTCGTGTTTCCCAACAACCGCGTGCGCCTGTTCGACGTTCTTCCGACCGGCTGGGACAAGGGCTGCGCTGCGCTGGAGCTGGCGCGTGCTTTGGGCCTGATGCCCGACGAGGTGGCCGTATTCGGCGATTCCGATAACGATTTGCCCATGATCGATGCCGTTCCCAACTCCGTTGCAGTCGCCAATGCCAACGAGGCCGTCACGGCTGCCGCACGCTGGCATATCGGCGCTGCGGCAGATGATGCGGTTGCCGGGGCTCTGCATCAGATTGCTGCCTGCGCCGCGACGGGGGAGATGCCGTCGTTTATGAGCCAAATGGACACGGCGGGTTTCGACGTCACAAACGTCTAGGGAGAAAGCCATGAAGCTCCAGCAACTCAGATATGTCGTCAAAGTTGCCGAATGCGGCAGCATCACCGAGGCCTCGCGCCGGCTCTTTGTGTCGCAGCCTTCGATTACCGCGTCGATCCGCGATCTCGAAAACGAGATGGGTGTGCATATCTTTGAGCGCACCAACAAGGGTGTCATTGTGTCCGAGGAAGGCGAGACCTTCTTGGGGTACGCGCGCCAGGTGCTCGACCAGGCCGACCTGCTCGAGGGCAAGTACAAAGGTACGTCCGAGCAGGTGCCGCACTTTAGTGTGAGCTGCCAGCATTATTCCTTTGCCGTTAATGCGTTTGTCGATGTGATCCGCGAGTTCGATGCCGCGCGTTACGACTTCACCCTGCGCGAGGAGCAGACTCACGAGATTATCGAGGATGTCGCGCACATGAAAAGTGAGCTCGGCATCCTGTATCTGTCGGAGCACAACCGCGAGGTTATCGAGCGCATGCTCGCCGCCAACGAGCTCGTATTCGAGGGGCTCTTCTGCGCCGCGCCGCATGTCTTTGTATGCGCCGACCATCCGCTGGCTGGCCGCTCCAGCGTGACGCTCGAGGACTTGGAAGACTACCCGTTTTTGTCCTACGAGCAGGGCAGTTATAACTCGTTCTACTATTCCGAGGAGCTGACCTCGACCTTTGAGCGTCGCAAAAATATCCGCGTGCGCGACCGTGCGACGTTGTTCAATTTGGCCATGGGCCTCAACGGCTACACGGTATGCTCGGGCGTGATCAGCCACGAGCTCAACGGCCCCGGCATTATCTCGATTCCGCTCGACGTGGACGAGTACATGGAGATTGGCATCATCACGCGCAAGAACACGACGCTCACGCGCTACGGTCGGGCCTATATTGACGCGATTCGTCAGCATATCTAGGCTGCTGTGCTCCGCACGGTTCAAGTCTCTTTATGACAGTCCAGACTGATATAGGAAGCATCTATATCAAACTGTTATAAACGTATATTTTACGATGACCATATGAGCGCTCATACTCTGTCCCAGTAAAGCAACCAATGCAAAGGGAGATATCTATGAGCACTTCGATTCAACCGAACGCGCCGTTTCGCGCCGATATCGTCGGCAGTTTTCTTCGTCCGCAGGCTGTAAAGGATGCCCGTGCCGCCTATGTCGCGGGTAAACTCGACGCTTCCGGCCTTAAGGCCGTCGAGGACGAGGCCATCCGCGACTTAGTGGCCAAGCAGAAGGCTGCCGGCCTGCAGGTGATTACCGATGGCGAGTTCCGCCGCAGCTACTGGCACCTCGATTTTATGTGGGGACTCAACGGCATTGAGCGCCGCGCCTCGCGCACGGGCTACATGTTTCACGATGAGGAGACTACTGCCGACACCGCCGTGGTAACCGGTCCCATTAGCGGCGAGAACCATCCGTTCGTCGAGCACTTCAAATTTGTCAAGTCGCTCGAGGGTGAGGGCCAGATCGCGCGCCAGACCATTCCGGCGCCGATCCAGACGTTCTCCGAAGTCACACTCGACCGCTGTGATGGCCAGCAGGAGAGCCTGCGTGCCGTCTATAAGACCGACGAAGAGCTCGCCGATGCCATTGCCGAAGCATACCGCGCCGTGATTGCCGACCTGTACGCAGCAGGCTGCCGCAACATCCAATTTGATGACTGCACCTGGGGCATCTATTGCGATACCGACTTTGTGTCCAAGACCGGCATGAGCCCGGTTGACCTGCAAAAGGTGAGCGAGCTGGGCGTGGCGCTCAACAATGCCGCCATCGCGGGCAAGCCCGACGATCTGGTTATCAACACGCACGTGTGCCGCGGCAACTATCACTCCACGTATGCCTTCGAGGGTGGTTACGATCCCATTGCGCCGTACCTGTTCGTACATGAGAACGTTGACGCGTTCTACCTTGAGTTCGATACGCCACGCGCCGGTGGCTTTGAGCCGCTCAAGTACGTTGCTCCCGGCAAGAAGGTCGTGCTGGGTCTGGTGACCACCAAGGCGGCTGAGCTTGAGGACGAGGACGTTATCGTCGAACGTATCCACGAGGCCGCGAAGTATGTGCCGCTCGAGAACCTGTACCTGTCGCCCCAGTGCGGCTTTGCCAGCTGCGAGATTGGCAACAAGCTGACCGAGGACGAACAGTGGGCAAAGATCGCGCTGGTCAAGCGCATTGCCGAGCGCGTTTGGAAGTAACGCTACCGCTTGCAGGTAACGGCGCGCGCGAGACATGACGTATCACGTACAATGGTCCGGATCGTATCGTTCGGGCAGGTTATCCGATATGCCTGATCGCCCTTCCATCATGAAAGGACTTCCATGTCCCAATCCTCGACGCCCGCCGTCACCGATGCCATCTACGATGCATCATCGCTCGGCCGCCCGCGCATGTTCGTGTTGGGTTTGCAACACATGTTTGCGATGTTCGGAGCCACGGTGCTCGTGCCCGTGCTCACCGGCCTTTCCGTTTCGGCGACGCTTCTGTTCGCCGGCATCGGCACGCTGCTGTTTCATTTTCTATCGCGTGGTAAGGTGCCCGCGTTTCTGGGCTCGTCGTTTGCCTTTATCGCTGGTTATGCCGCCATTGCACCCAACGGCGAGGCCGAGCTTTTGCCCTACGCTTGCCTGGGCGTTGCCTGCGCCGGCCTGCTCTATCCGGTGCTGGCGGCGCTGTTCCGCGCATTTGGCGCCAAACGTGTCATGCGCTTCTTTCCGCCGGTGGTGACCGGCCCCATCGTCATTTCCATCGGCCTGATCCTAGCGAGCTCTGCCATTGCCAACTGTCAGACCAACTGGCTTGTCGCCGTTATCGCTGTGGCCGTGATCATCATCTGCAACATCTGGGGCCGCGGCATGGTCAAGATCGTGCCGATTCTGCTGGGCGTGGTGGTGAGCTATGCCGTTGCGGCTGCGTTGGGTGAGGTCGACTTCTCTGGCGTCGCAGCTGCCCCCTGGGTTGGCTTGCCCGTCGTGTGGGACAACACCGTGTTTGCGCTCTTTGGACCGCAGTTCGATAGCGGTCTTGCCACGACGGCCATCATCACCATCATGCCGCTGGCCTTTGCAACTATGATCGAGCATATCGGCGATATCTCCGCCATTGGCTCTACCTGCGAACGCAATTACATTGCCGATCCCGGTCTGCACCGTACCTTGCTCGGCGATGGCCTGGCGACCATCTTGGCATCGCTTTTTGGCGCCCCCGCCAATACGACGTATGGCGAGAACACCGGCGTGCTTGCCCTGACGCGCGTGTTCGACCCGCGCGTGATTCGCATTGCCGCCTGCTGCGCCATCGTGCTTTCGTTCTGCCCCAAGTTTGCTGCTGTGATCGCTGCTATGCCGGCGTGTGTAATCGGCGGCGTGTCGCTCGTGCTCTACGGCATGATCAGTGCCGTGGGCGTTCGCAACCTTATCGAAAACCAGGTCGATTTCCAGAACAACCGCAATGTGCTGGTTGCGGCTTTGGTGCTCGTGCTTTCGCTCGGCATTGCCTACAGTACCGCCGGTGCCATCGTGCTGGAGCTGGGCGGCGTGACGATTTCGCTTTCGGGCCTTGCCGTGGGCTCGCTGGTGGGCATTGTGCTCAACGCCATCCTGCCCGGTAATGACTTTGAGTTCGATACTTCCGAGCTTGAGGAGACTGCCGAATAGTAGCTGCGTTCAGCCAAATTAAAAATGGCGTCCATGCGTATGTACGCGTGGACGCCATTTTTAATGCGTCAGTATCCAGTGGATGCCGCGCGCCATGCGCAGGTCAGTTTGGGCAAAGTGATTGCCGGGGTTGAGCTCCAGCGTTGTTGGAATGTCACGCTCGATAAGCAGCTCTTCCATCGCGTGCGTATCGTCGAGTACGTGCCGCATCATGCGGTTGGGCGTCTTGGTTTCCTTTTTACCGAGCGACAGATAGGCGGCGTCGGGCGTAGCCGTCATCGTGCGCTCGCGCGCGTAGTCGATAAAGCCGGGGAACCATAACGACCCCGATGCACTCGCTGCGCGCTCAAAGACATCTGTTTGCCAAAGTGCCCACAGTGCAAAAAGACCCGCCAACGAGTAGCCGGCAACGCCGCGCCAGGCGGGCGGTTGCGGGAGCGATGATTCGGCCTGGGGGATTATCTGCTTCAACAACTCGTCAAGAAAACCAGCAGCCTGTCCACCAAAGGGCTCGGCATCTCGTATAGTTCCCTCACATTCCCAGGGGCTCAGCTCGCGATTCCAATCGAGCCCTCCAATGGCGACAAGGGTGAACGGCGGGCAATCGAGCTCTCGGCAGCGCTCGTAGACTTCACTACCGTCGCCCATAACCACGGGGAGGTAGATGACGGGCGCGCCTTCCGCACACTCTGAATAAACGGTTATCTGCTTATGATGCGCTTCCAAGGCAGGCTTCTCTCGGTGTTGTGATATTGACAGCCTTAATTGTCGCACGCTGACACGGGGGCAGACGCTAAAAGAAAGGCGCGGAGCCGCTCGATGCGATTCCGCGCCTTGTTGTTTTGCTTTAGCAGACTATGCCGTTACGCCACGAAGAAGTAGACAAGGAAGGCAAGGGCTGCGATCCACATGAGCGGCTTGATCTTGGAGGCCTCGCCCTTAAAGAGCGCGACGACCACGTAGGCGATAAAGCCCAGGCCGATGCCGGCAGAGATGGAGTAGGTGAAGGGCACGCCGGCGACAATCATGAACGCCGGGAAACCCTGCGACACGTCGGACCAGTCGATCTCGGAGGCCTCGCTCATCATGAGGTAGCCGACGTAGACCAGAGCACCGCAGGTGGCGGCGCTGGAAACGATGGTGACGATGGGGGAGAAGAACGCGGCGAGAATGAACAGCACGCCGGTGGTGACGGAGGTGAGGCCCGTGCGGCCACCGTCGGCGGCGCCGGAAGTGGACTCGACGAAGGTGGTGATGGAGGAGACACCCATGAAACCGCCCACAGCAGCGGCGGCGGAGTCGACGATCAGGATCTCCTTGATATTCTCGACGTTGCCGTCGTCGGTGAGGAACTCGCCCTGCTTGGCCACGGCCATCGCGGTGCCCATGGTGTCGAAGAAGTCACTCATGAGCAGCGAGAACGAGATGACGAGGAGCGCGGGGTCGGTAAGGACCTTGACGATGGCGGGCACGCCGCCGGCGTCGGCGATGGGGCCACCGATGCTCGAGAAGTCGAGCGGGGCGATGATACCGGTCGGAGCCTGGGTCACACCTAGGGGGATACCGGCGATGACGGCGACGACGATGCCGATGAGCAGCGAGCCGGGGACGTTGCGGCAGGCGAGGGCGACCGTCACCAGGATGGAGATGATGCCGACGATGAAGGTGGGGGAGGTGATGTCGCCCAGACCGACGAGTGTACCGGCGCCAGCGGTGATAATGCCGGCATCGCACAGGCCAATCATGGCGATGAACAGGCCCAGACCCACCGAGATGGCGTGACGCAGGACAACCGGGATGGCGTCCATGATGGCCTCACGCAGGCCACAAAGCACGAGCAGCAAGATGACGACGCCCTCAAGGAAGATGACGCTCATGGCCACGTGCCAGTCACCGCCGCAGACGGTGGTGGTGATTCCAGCGATCATCGCGTTGACGCCTAAGCCCGATGCGCAGGCGAGCGGGCGGTTGGCGAAGATGCCCATGCAGATGGTCATGATGCCGGCGCCCAGGCAGGTGGCGCAGGCGAGCGCTCCCGCATCGATGCCAGCGCCCGAGAGCACCGCGGGGTTGACGGCGATGATGTAGGCCATCGCCAGGAATGTTGTCAGTCCAGCGCGGAGTTCGGTCCCGATTGTGGACTTGCGCTCACTGACGTGAAAAAGTTCGTCCATGCATACCCTTTCCTTGTTCGGCCCCGAGTTTAGGCCGATTGACACGAACTCAACTACTATAGCCCCTTTACGACGCTGTTGTTCCTCGCATGTTGATGTTCGGCGCTTTGTAGCAGACGGACGGTATTTTTCGCATGAAAATGTGTGGGTACCGTATACTTAAGCGGTTACAACGAACTCTTTGGAGGAACGTATGATTAAAGAGCTCTGCCGCGACGAGGCTATCCTGTCCCAGCGTTGCGAGGTTGCGACCGTCGAGGACGAGTCGGTTGCTCAGGACCTGATCGATACCATCAAGTCGCTCGACGATGCCGGCTGCCTTGCCGCTAACCAGATTGGCGTTACCAAGAAGGTTTGCGTCTACCTGGACGATGCCGGCGAGCCTCACGTACTCTACAACCCCCGTCTGGTGTTTGGCCTGGGCGCCAGCAAGATGGAGGAGAGCTGCCTGACGCACGAGGAGGTCACCAAGTCCACGCGCTATATCAAGTGCAAGGTCGCCTTTGATCAGATCGTCGACGGCAAGATGAAGGAGTGCCGCCGCGACTACGCGGGCTTTGAGGCACAGATGATCCAGCATATGATCGACCACTGTCTTGGAAAGTTGGTCTAAGGGGACCAAAGCACCGCACTTCGTCTCTTTTGGCCCGGGCATGACATTGTTGTCATGTCCGGGCTTTTGTGTTTAGCGCCTTTTTGTTTGGAGACAATGAAATTAGAAAGAACGTAAAGCTAGGAGGCGCTATGTGTACGAGTATTCGATTTACCGATAATTCTGGCCACATGTATCTGGGCCGCAATCTCGACTGGAGCTTTGACTACGGCCAACAGGTTCGCGTGATGCCGCGCGGGTTTCACATTCCGTATTCGTTTATCGACGACGCGACAGCGGCGCACGCGGTGATCGGTATGTGCATCGATTACAAGAACTACCCTATGTTCTTCGACTGCGGCAACGATGCGGGCCTTGCCGTGGCGGGTCTCAATTTCCCGGGTTATGCCGAGTATGCCGAGGGCCCTGTCGACGGCAAGAACAATATTGCGGCCTATGAGTTTCCCCTGTGGGTGGCAGCGACGTTCTCGACGGTCGATGAGGTCGAGGCCGCGCTGCGCGATACGGTGATTGTCGCCAAATCTGCCGGAGAGGGGCTGGGCGTGTCGCTGCTCCATTGGATTATCGGCGACAGCCAGCGCAGCATCGTGGTCGAGATGATGGCTGACGGCCTGCATGTATACGACGATCCGGTCGACACCCTTGCCAACCAGCCGACCTTCCCGTGGCACATGGAAAACCTCCGCACCTATATCACCGCCACAAGCGATTTTCCGCAGACGGCGACATGGCGTGGCGCCGAGCTCAAGCCCTATGGCGCGGGTGCCGGCATGCGCGGCATTCCGGGCGATTGCTATTCGCCGAGCCGTTTTGTAAAGGCGGCGTACCTCAATGCCAATTACCCGCAAAAGGAGAGCGAGACCGAAAACGTCGTCCGCATGTTCCGCTCGCTCGAGGGCGTGGTGATGATTGAGGGGGCGTCCAGGATGGGAGATGGCAAGTTCGAGAAGACTATCTACACCGGATGCTTTAGCGCGCGCACGGGCAATTATTACTACGCGATGTATGAGGATCCGTCGATTCGCTACGTGAGCCTGATGGATGCCGAGGGCGCGAGCCCCGATAGGCTCGTGGTTCCCGAGCCGCGTCGTTCGTAGCCGTTAGCTTTACTGCAATGCAAAGCGGCCCTGCGTCTCTCGTGAGGTGCAGGGCCGCTGTCGTTGATTTATGACGTCGCTAGAAGTTGGCGTCGTTGAGCTGGGTGCTCTCGAGTCCGTCGAGTTGCTGTTGCTCGGGCGTATCGGCGACGCTCTCGAGCAGCTCGGTGGGATCGACGTCCATGCTCTTGCCGGCCTCGTTGCCGTTGACCAGGTCGTCCGAGAAGATGTCGACTTCCATTTCCTCGGCCTCTTCAATCTGAACCTCGAGCGGCACCTGGGTGCGCACGAGCTTAACGGCCGGGCGCATGCGGGCAAACAACGGCACGTACTCGATGATGATGGCAGAGTTCTCGAGACCGTACCAGCGCGCCGGGCTTCCGCAGGCGCGGCGGACGGCGTACTTGATGGCCATCACACGGTGGTCGTTGCGGTTGATGTCCGTTTCGGGGGCAAGCATCTTGCGCAGCATGCAAAAACGGAAGTCGCCCACGTTGCCGCGTGTCTCGTAGATAGAGTAGGTGTGATGCTGCGGCGGCAACTCACCCGATGCCATCAGGTCGCCGACGATCTGGCGCAGGTAGGCGTTGATGCGCTGGTTGACCTTAAAGCCCAGGTCCAAGCGCACGCGGAACAGGAAGTCTGTGCCAAAGGTCTCAACGGAATACTCATGCGTATAGGGCTCGTCGGTAACGTGCACGTTGATGAACCAATATGCCTTGGCGCGCTTGGGGTGCTTGTCCAGGATGGAATAAAGCACGTCGCGGTCGAGCGTGAGCGGGTCGGGGCTGTTGGTGAGAAATACCAGATTGTCGGCGAGCACGGGATAGGTCTCGTCGTTGCGCAGGCGGTTGAGCTGATCGATGTACTTGGAGACGGGCAGCAGGATCGTTTGCGTGCGCTCGATGGCGGTGCCGCGGCGCCACACATACATAAGGCCGAACAGCAGCGCGGCCAGGAAGATCATGACGTAGCCGCCGTCAAAGAACATAGTGAGGCACGAGGCGAAGAAGCACAGCTCAATGGCACCAAAGAGCAGGGCGAAGACGCAGGCACCCAGCTTGTGCTTGAGGATGCCGGCGATATAGCTCGTCAGCAGTGTGGTGGTCATGAGCATGGTCACGGTGATGGCGAGGCCATAGGCGCTTTCCATGCGCTCAGAGTTTTGGAATAGCAGCACGATGAAGATGCAGCCGACCCACATGATGTTGTTGACGAGCGGAATATAGAGCTGGCCCTTGGTGTCGCTGGGGTAGTGGATGCGCAGGTGCGGCATAAGGTTGAGGCGCGTTGCCTCGGATACCAGCGAGAACGAGCCGGTGATGAGCGCCTGCGAGGCGATGATGGCCGCCACGGCCGAAAGCACGATGGCAAAGGGGCGCAGGGGCTCGGGGAGCATCATATAGAACGGGTTGACGATATCCATTGCGAGCATCTGGGGGTTGGAGTTATTGGCGAGCAGCCAAGCGCCTTGACCCAGATAGTTGAGGATGAGGGCCGCTTTAACAAACGGCCAGGATGCATAGATGTTTGCCTTGCCCACGTGGCCCATGTCCGAGTAGAGCGCCTCGGCACCGGTTGTCGACAGAAAGACAAAGCCGAGCACCATGATGCCCGAGTGGTTGATGGGCGAGAACAGGAACATGATGCCGCGGATGGGGTTGAGCGCGCGCAGGATGGACGGGTTGCCGAGCATGTTGAACAGACCGGCGCCAGCCAAGAACAGGAACCACAGCGTCATGAGCGGGCCGAACAGCTTGCCGATCGACGAGGTACCGGCGCGTTGCATGGCAAACAGGCCGCAGATAATGATGATGGTGATGATGATTACATTGGTCTGGCCGTCACCCAAAAGCGCATGGCCCCACTCGATAGTGCGCAAGCCCTCGATGGCCGTGGTAACCGTGACGGCGGGGGTGAGGATGCCGTCGGCGAGCAGCGCCGCGCCGCCGATCATGGCAGGTAGGATCAGCCATGGTGCTACTTTTCGCACCAGGCTAAACAGGGCGAAGATGCCGCCTTCGTTGTGGTTATCGGCCTTCATGGCGATTACCACGTACTTGACCGTGGTCACGAGCGTCATGGTCCAGATGACGAGCGAAAGCGCGCCCAGAATCATGTCCTCGCTGACGGTGCCGATGCCGCCGTTGTTGGCGACGATTGATTTCATGGTGTACATGGGGCTCGTGCCGATGTCACCATAGACGACGCCGAGCGTTACGAGCAGCATGCCAGCGGAGAGGGGAATGGCTCCGTGCCCGCCTTGACCATGCTGGTCTTGGGGGCTTGCCTCCAGTTTGTTGTGTGCCACGTGGACTCCCTTGGACATCTGGTTATCTGTCTAGGACAGATAATCTTTATGCCGTCTTTATATATACAAGAGCAGTTTGGCACATCGGGTTATTTTAGACAATAATCCTCAGCTGGGGATTATTTATCTACGCAGGTAGCATTCAAAGCAGGGGCTTTTAAGCACGCACTGTCTGGGCGATGCCAGCCTTGGCGTTTGCGCGTTTGCCGGCGAGTTCGCAAAAAATCGCGCCGCCGATGATAAGTGCGGCGCCCGTCAGGCGGATCGGTGTTATGGCTTCGCCTAAAAGGACGGCCGAGAACACGACCGCCGAAAGCGGCTCGAGGTAGCCGACGACCGCGACGGTCTGAACGGGCAGCTTGGCGACAGCACTAAAATAGAGCAGGCAACCGATGCCGGTGTTGACGACGCCGAGCATGATGACGGCGCGCCAATCAATACTGGCGGCGACACCGGCGGACAGGAATGAGGGAGCGCCCTGCGTGATGAGCGTGAGGACCAGCGCGGTCGCAAAGGCGGCGCTCACCTGGAGCGTGGAGTTCTCGAGGCCTTCGATGTGTGGCGCACCCTTGCTAGCGATGACCATCAGCGCATAGCAAAATGCCGAGGCGATACCGCAGACGATACCCGCAATGGGCATATTGCCGCCTAGACCTTGCGCTGCAATGAGAAAAGCACCACAAGCAACGGCGACAAAGCCGGCGATTTTGCCGCCGGTCAGCTTTTCGCCAAAGATGAGCGGGGAGAGCGCCATGACAATGATGGGGCCGCAGTAGTACAGCAGCGAGGATACGCCGACGCCGATCGTCTGGTAGGCGCGGAACAGAAAAATCCAGCTGGCGCCTAGCGCGGCTCCCGAGAGGAGGAGGGCTGCGGCTTCGCGGGGGCGAGATGGCGCCTGCAACTTATGGCGTTGGGTGACGGCGAGAATGGTGACAAGCGAGAGTGCGCCCAAAAACGTGCGTAGTAGCACGATATCCGAGCTCGGCAGCGCGATGGCAGCGGCGATGATGCCGTTGGAGCCAAACAATAGCAATGCTGCTAAGTACGTAAACAACCCGTTGTTCATGCGCTGACATCCCCTCTATATCTGAGCATCTTCACTATGGGTGAACTGGTTTTAGAAGAAAAGCGAATATAATGCATAGATAACATGACAAAAACTCATGCAAAGGTGGAGGGGCGCCGTGGAAACGAATATTCAAAAGATGCAGGCGCTGCTGGAGACGGTGCGCGCCGGAAGCTTTACGCGTGCTGCCGAGCGCCTGAGCTATTCGCAGTCGGGCGTGAGCCGCATGGTGGCCGATCTTGAGGCCGATTGGGGCTTTAAGGTGCTCGACCGCAGTCGCGAGGGCGTAGTGCTTTCTGCCGACGGGCGGCAGGTCATGCCGGCTGTCGAGGCGCTCTGCGAGGAATTCACTCGCTTGCAGCGACGGGTGGATGAGATGCGCGGGCTCATGCGCGGCAAAATCTGCATCGGTACGTTTTCGAGTGTGGCGACCCACGTGCTGCCGCCGGTGATTGCGCGCTTTCGCGCCGATCATCCGGATGTCGATTACGAGCTGCTGATGGGTGATTACTCCGAGATTGAGCAATGGGTGGCGGAAGGCCGCTGCGACCTGGGCTTTATCCCGCGTGAGCCACGAGAAAACGGCATGGCATCGCGGTCTTTGGTGCGCGACGAGTTGATGGCGGTAGTGCCGGCAGATTCTTTGCTTGCCACGGCGGAGGTCGTTTCTCTTGCCGATTTAGCCAACGAGCAGTTTATTCTGCTAGAACGCGGCACCGATGACGAGATTACGCCGCTGTTCCGTCGGGCGGGGCTGACGGTGTGCTCCAAGCTGTCGACCTGGGATGATTATGCGATTATGGCTATGGTCGAGGACGGCCTGGGCGTGAGCATTCTTCCCGCGCTCATCTTGCGCCGCTGTCAGTTCGATGTTGCCGTGCGACCACTCGAGGGACATCCCCATCGGCAGATCAATGCGATATATCGCACGGCTGTCGTTTCTCTTGCCGCTGCTCGATTCCTTGAATACCTCTAAACGTGTGCACGTCATTGTCCGCTTTGGGCAAATCTCGGAGTTCGGTACGTTTTCTTATGAAATTGAACTTACGAATGAGGTACGGCGCTATACTGCTTGCTAAATTGAACCTTGGTTCAATTCGTGTTCTATAAATTGAACTTTGCCAGCAAGGAGGTTCCTGTGGCCCAAGAGACGTTTTGCGATCGCCTGCGACAGACTATGTCCAATCGCGACGTTCGCCAGTCGGACGTGATCCGCGCATCGGAGATGCTCGGCAAAAAACTCGGCAAGAGTCAGATGAGCCAATATGTGAGCGGCAAGACGATCCCGCGGCGCGATGTGGCTGAGCTGCTCGCCCGTATTTTGGAGGTCGATGTTACCTGGCTGCTTGCCGGCGACGCCGATCAAGGCGAGGCATCATCACCCCGTAACGATTCCAAGCCCGAACCCCATCCCTCAGCTCAAATTGCAAGGAGCACCACCATGCGTACTTTTTCTAAATCCACCAAGCTCGATAACGTCCTGTATGACGTGCGCGGTCCCGTCGTCGACGAGGCCGCCCGTATGGAGGACGAGGGCGAGCGCATCCTCAAGCTCAATATCGGTAACCCGGCGCCCTTCGGTTTCCGCACGCCCGATGAGGTCATCAAGGACATGCGCCAGCAGCTGCCCGACTGCGAAGGCTATTCCAATTCGCGCGGCCTGTTCTCCGCGCGCAAGGCGATCATGCAGTATTCGCAGATCAAGGGCCTGCCCAATGTTCAGATGGAGCATATCTACACGGGCAACGGCGTGTCCGAGCTCATTCAGCTTTCGATGAACGCGCTGCTCGACAATGGCGACGAGATTCTGATCCCCAGCCCCGACTATCCGCTCTGGACGGCGTGCGCAACCCTTGCCGGCGGTCATCCCGTACATTATCTGTGCGATGAACAGGCGGATTGGTATCCCGACCTGGAGGATATGGAGTCCAAGATCACGAGCGCGACCAAAGCCCTCGTCATCATCAACCCCAACAACCCCACGGGTTCTGTCTATCCGCGCGAGGTGCTCGAGGGCATCGTCGAGATTGCACGCAGGCATCAGCTGATGATCTTTGCCGATGAGATTTACGACCGCCTGTGCATGGACGGCTACGAGCACGTCTCGATTGCCTCGCTCGCCCCCGACCTGCCCTGCGTTACCTTTAGCGGTCTGTCCAAGTCGCACATGATTGCGGGCTATCGTATTGGCTGGATGGTGCTTTCGGGCAACCAGCGCTGCATGAGCGACTTCATCATGGGCGTCAACATGCTCTCTAACATGCGCCTGTGCTCCAACGTGCCAGCCCAGTCGATCGTCCAGACGGCGCTCGGCGGCCATCAGTCGGTCAACGACTACATCCGCCCCGGCGGTCGTGTCTACGAGCAGCGCAACTTTGTGTATGAGGCACTCAACAAGATCGATGGCATCTCGGTGGTCAAGCCGCGCGCGGCGTTCTATATCTTCCCCAAGATGGATGTTAAGAAGTTCAACATCACCGATGACGAGCAGTTTGCCCTCGACCTGCTGCACGAGAAGAAGATTCTGATCACGCGCGGCGGCGGCTTTAACTGGGTCGAGCCCGATCACTTCCGCATCGTGTACCTGCCGCGCATGGAAGTGCTCAAAGAGTCGCTCGAAGACCTCGCCGACTTCTTCGATCATTACCGCCAGAGCTAAGGGATAGAGGCTCCATACAATCGAAAGCTCCCTGCAGTTGCTTGGCTGCAGGGAGCTTTCTTGAATCGGTGGAACTAAATAACGATTCCGTTGCAGTGGTCGATTTCGTGCTGGATGATCTCGGCGGTGTAGCCCGAGAAGTTTTTGATGCGGTGGACGAAGTTCTCGTCCAAATACTCCACCTTAATGCGGCGATAGCGGGTGCAGGGACGCTCGCCGATCAGCGAGAGACATCCTTCGCTCGTCTGATAGGCATTGACCTGCTCAAGAATTTGAGGGTTGTACATCAGGAGCGTCCTGTTGCCGTCCTTTACGCAGATGATGCGTTTGCGCACGCCGATCATGTTGGCGGCGAGACCCACGCACTCGTGCTCATGCTCGTGGAGCGTATCCAGGAGGTCCTGCCCGGTCGCGGCATCGTCGGGTCCCGCGTCTTCGGAAGGCAGGCGCAAAAAGAACTCGGATTTCATGATGGGCTTAATCATGGCGGGCTCCTCATGTCTTATGCTTTCGTGGACTTTTAATAATAGCGCGGAAGGAAAGCTGCGCGTCCGCGTTACAATCTTTCAACGTTGGACCATGTTGCCAGATTCGTCGTGTACGGCGTCTGGCGTAAGTCTAGGGCTCATTTTTCGCCCTGGACTGTTCCTCTGGGGCGATGCGACTGTCGTTCCAAGAGGAAGGAAATGCATGGGGAGCAAATCTCAGCAACAAGTTCAAGCACCGCCATCGGCCACTGCGGCAATTCTCGTCGTAATGTATATTGCAGCCTTTGTTGCCGCGTTTAACGAGAACATCATTAACGTGGCGTTGCGCGACATTATGGCGGCCTTTTCGGTGAGTGCCACCACGGCGCAGTGGCTCGTTTCGGGCTACATGATCGTGACGTCGATCTTTACGGCCATCATGGCCTTCCTGTCCGGCCGTTTCTCGACGCGCAAGCTGCTGTTTTTCGCATGCGGATGCATGGTCGCCGGCGAAGTCCTGTGCCTGTTCGCTCTGTCGTTTAGCGTTTTGCTGCCAAGCCGTATTTTGCAGGCTGCGGGATCGGGCATCTTGTTCCCGCTCATGATGAACGTGGTGCTGTCTTGCGCCCCGCGCGAGAAGCTCGGTCTGTATCTGAGCCTAGGCGGTGCCTGCATTACGCTAGGGCCGGCGTTTGGACCCGTGATCAGCGGTCTTATGTGCACGTTGTTTGGCTGGAGGGCGGTGTTCGTAGTACCGCTGGTGGGCGGTATTGTGGTCGCTGCGGCGGGCGTAAAGCATGTTCAGAATGTCGGAGAGCGCTCGAACACCACGCTTGATATTCTGTCGGTTGTTTTGCTCGCCGCCGGCATTACGGCATTTGTGTATTCCGTAGGCGAGTTCTCGACCAATCTGATTGCCGGTATCGCGGCGCTTTTCGCCGCCATTGTGCTGCTCGGCCTGTTTGCGGTCCGCCAGCTCAAGCTCGAGCATCCGGTGCTTAACGTGCATCCCATGGCGAGCATTCGCTTTTGGCCGGCGTGTCTGCTCGTCGTTGTGTCGATGATGACGACGTTCTCGATGAGTGTTTTGTTGCCGCTCTATTTTGAGAGCGCATACGGCATGACCGCACTTGTTGCGGGCCTGCTCATTTTGCCGGCAATTGCCTGCAACGCCGTGACCTCGATTGTGGGCGGACGCGTGATGGACGCCCGTGGCGCATGGCCGCTGCTGCCGGTCGGCTTTGCCCTGATTGCCGTGGGGCAGACTGCAATCTCGATGACGGCGGCAAGCATGAACATCGGCGTCGTCGTGGCGCTGACCGTTGTGGTGTATGCCGGAGTCGGCCTGGTGCTGAGCCCCTCGCAGACGGCCGGCTTGGAGACGCTTCCTGCCGCTGAACATCCTCACGGAACGGCATTGCTTAACACGTGGAATATGATTGCCGCATCGTTTGGCCCGTCGCTGTTTATCGGTCTGCTCTCGAGTTCTGCTGCGACCGCCGGCGCCGCTGGCGCTGCGACAGACGTTGCCCAGGCGATTGGATTTGCAGCTGCCGTGCGTGTAGCGGCTGTAATTGCCGTGGTCGGGTTCGTGGCGTCGCTGGTGTACGCTCGTCGCGAGTCACACATGTCGCATTAATGTGTGCACATAGATTCTGCAGCTAGATTGGATGGCGACACCATAAACTAATGGACGTTTTGCCGAGAGGCATGAATGTTTAAAGCGCAAAGAGTGCGCGACGGGCCCCGCGAATGGGGCGATGATGCCCGAGAGGGCCAAGAAGGAGTCTCATGTCCGAGAACGAAGAGATCATGAACGAGACCGAGAACGAGACCATGGCTGCCGAGGTCGAGGCAGTCGAGACCGTGGAGACCGAAGCTGCCGAGGTTGAGGCTGCTGACGAGGTTTCCGCCGAGGAGGAGGCCGAGGTTGTCGAGGCCGCCGTTGATTACGATGACGAAGAGCTGATGGACAAGATGCAGAAGGCCGCCCGTCTGCTGCGTAGCCGTCGCTTTGCTATTTCCAAGGAGGAGGAGGCCAAGGCCGAGCGCATGGCGAACATCGAGCGCGCCATCAAGCTTCTTGACCTCAAGCCCAAGATGGAGCAGAAGGAAATGTCCGACCTGCTGGGCATGCGCCTTCGTGAGCTCGATGGCCTGATGGCCGAGGCCGAGGCCGCCGATCTGGTCGGCCGCATCGACGACGCCGAGGGCGATATGCGCAAGATTGTTGTCTTCGCCGCCGAGGATGCCGCTGAGGGCCTGGTCGAGCTTGCCAACAAGAAGGAGAAGCTCCTGCCCGAGCTTTCTTACGAGGAGGCCACCGAGCTGATGGCCGCTCTCGATAAGGTTATCGCTCCGCTCGTCGCCATGGGCCTGGACGAGGATCGCGGTCCTCGCGGCGGCCGTGACGACCGTGGTGGTCGTGGCGGCGACCGTGGCGGTCGCGGCGGCTTTGGCGATCGTGGTGGCCGTGGTGGCGACCGCGGCGGTCGCGGTGGCGATCGTGGCGGCCGTGGCGGCTTTGGTGACCGTGGCGGCGACCGTGGCGGTCGCGGCGGCTTTGGCGGCAACCGTGGTGGCTATGGCGATCGCGGTGGCAACCGTGGCGGCTTTGGCGGCAACCGTGGTAACGACCGCGGCGGTCGCGGTGGCGATCGTGGCGGCCGCAACGGCGGCGGCTTCCGCGGCAACCGCTTCTAGTTGGGTTACGCGGTTTTACCAAACCGCGTAACTAGTTGACGCTGCGCGCCCACCAGAGCGGCAACTTGTCATTCAAAGAGGACGGCATGACCAGAAGGTCTATGTCGTCCTCTTTTCATGCCAATTTGTTCGCTCTGGTGGGCGCTCGCTGTCGGTGCCAAAACATCGGCGTTGCCTTGATTCAAACCTGCCAAAAAGGGACAGGTTTATTTTGGTCGGTTTTATCTGGGCAAACGCGGTCGTCTATCGCAATGTAGTCGTTGGGGGATGTTCTTGTCTGACTAGTCGTTTAAGAACGTCCCCAACGACTACATAGCATGAGAGTGGATAATCTCCCGGTTTGAGCCTGCATTCAAGCTCAAAGTGGGAGATTATCCACTCTCATTTGTTGCGTGTCCGAAAATCCACGCTCGTTTCTACTCTGCCTACATTTGGAGGAAGAGCTCGTGGAGGCGGACGTCGTCGTCGAGTTCGGGGTGGAAGGTTACGCCGAGCTGGCTGCCCTGACGGGCGGCGACGATACGGCCGTCGACTTTCGCTAAGGCCTTTGCGTCGCCGTGGACCTCGACGATGCGGGGCGCGCGGATAAACGTCAGCGGCACTTCACCGTCGATGCCAGCTACCTGCCCCTTGGTTCGAAAACTGCCGAGCTGCCTGCCGTAGGCATTGCGCTCAACGAGCACATCCATGGTTGCCAGGCGCGGCGTGCCCTTATCGTCATGGGCGGCAAGGTCGTGAGCCAGCAGAATCAGGCCGGCGCAGGTGCCCAGGACGGGCATGCCTTCAACAATGCGGGTGCGAAGCTCCTCGAGCATGCCCAACTCATCAAGCAGCTTCCCTTGAACGGTAGACTCGCCGCCGGGAAGTACCAGACGGTCAAAGTCCTGCTTCAAATCAGCCGCCTGCCTCAGCTCAATACAGCGCGCGCCCAGCTCGGATAGTCTTGCCTCGTGCTCGGCAAATGCGCCTTGGACCGCCAGCACGGCGACCGTTTGGTCTGCATAATCGCTCATGTGCGATCCTTTCTGCCGGACTAGCGTCCGCGCTCCTCCATGATGATTTCGATCTCGTCGGCGTTGATGCCCACCATGGCCTCGCCCAGGTCCTCCGAAAGCTCGGCGATGAGCTTGGCATCGGTGAAGTTTGCCACGGCCTTGACGATGGCGGCGGCGCGCTTGGCGGGGTCGCCGCTCTTAAAGATGCCCGAGCCGACAAAGACGCCCTCGGCGCCCAGTTGCATCATCAGCGCGGCGTCGGCAGGGGTCGCTACGCCGCCGGCGGCAAAGTTCACAACGGGAAGCTTGCCCGTGGCATGGACCTCGCGCACCAGCTCGACCGGAACCTGCAGTTGCTTGGCTGCCTCAAAGAGCTCGTCGTCGCGCAGAGCAACAACGTCACGGATCTGCTTTTGGATCTTGCGCATGTGGCGTACAGCCTGGACGACGTCGCCCGTGCCCGGCTCGCCCTTGGTGCGGATCATCGTGGCGCCCTCGGCAACACGGCGCAGCGCCTCGCCCAGATCGCGGGCGCCGCAGACAAACGGCACGTCAAACTGGGTCTTGTCGATGTGATAGACGTCATCGGCAGGGGAGAGAACCTCGGACTCATCGATGTAGTCGATCTCGATGGCCTGAAGGACCTGCGCCTCGACGATATGACCGATGCGGCACTTGGCCATAACAGGGATGGAGACGGCCTCTTGGATGCCCTTGATCATCTTGGGGTCACTCATGCGCGACACGCCGCCGGCGGCGCGGATGTCGGCCGGGATGCGCTCGAGAGCCATGACGGCGCAGGCGCCTGCCTCCTCGGCGATGCGTGCCTGCTCGGGCGTGGTGACGTCCATGATGACGCCGCCCTTGAGCATCTGCGCGAGCTCGCGATTGAGTTTGACGCGATCGGCCTTGCTGGTCTGTTCTGCCATGGTTGCTCCCTTGATTGGCATGTGCATTGCTTGACGGAACATCCTATCGGGGAGCTGGGTATGGCGAAATACTCAGTTTTCGAGATAATAACAAGGTCAGTCTAATACCAGATTGAACGGCTCGATATGGTCAGGTGATAAACTCATGCTTGACTACAATTTGGAAAAACGCGGCGAAGCATCGCTCTATGAGTATGTTTACCAGCAAATTCGAGATGATATTGTTGCTGGCCGTATTGCGGCGGGGGAGCATCTTCCGTCTAAGCGCGCCTTTGCCAGTCATCTGGGAATCAGTGTCATTACCATCGAGAATGCATATAGCCAGTTACTTGCCGAGGGCTATATTTGCTCAATGCCACGTCGTGGCTACTACGCTTGCGAGCTTCCGGATGCACCGGTTTTGGCTTCGGCTGCGGAGGGCATCGACCGAGATGCCGCCTCTGCGGGTCCCAGCGCGCATGATGTCAACGGACAGGTCGAGCGATTCGATGCACTTTCTTCTTCCGCTTTGGAGGCGGCGCGGCTTTGGCAAAGCGCACTACGGGCGACGCTGGCATCCGAAGATGAGCGCGAGATCTTTTCGCCCGCACCGGCGCAGGGCACCGCTCGGCTGCGACGCGCAATTGCTCACCATCTGCGTGGGACGAGGGGCATGAATGTCGACCCCGACAACATTGTTATCGGTGCAGGCGCCCAGCTGCTCGATACCATGTTGGTTCAGTTGCTTGGCGCTGACAAGGTGTATGCCGTTGAGGACCCGGGCTATTTGCGTCTGACGCGCATCTATCAGGCTATGGGCTGCCAAGTACGACATATCCCGTTGGATGATGAGGGCGTGGACTTGAGCATTCTGCAGAAAAGCGGGACCGATGTCCTTCACCTTATGCCGTCCCATCAGTATCCCACCGGTCTTGTGACGAGCATTGCGCGTCGCTATGCGCTGCTGAGCTGGGCCGCCGAGCGACCAGGTCGGTACCTCATCGAAGATGACTTTGATTGTGAGTTTCGCCTTGCCGGCAAGCCAATTCCCGCGCTCGCGTCGATCGATGCCTCCCAGTCGGTTATCTACACCAACACGTTTTCGAAGAGCCTGTCATCGGCGTTGCGTCTAGCGTACATGGTGCTGCCCGATGAGCTAATGGAGCGGTTTAGGCGCAACCTTGGTTTTTACGCCTCGTCGGTGAGTTCTGTTGACCAGGTCGCTTTGGCTCGTTTGCTGGAATCGGGTGATTACGAGCGACATGTGAACCGCGTGCGCGTGCGCGCTCGCGAGGCGCGCGATGGCCTGGCGGCGCTTGTGCGGAAGGCGTTTCCGGCAGGGGAAGTCTCGATCGAGCATGCAGACGCGGGCCTTTACTGTATCGTGGTTGCGGAGCGTGGAACGGGCAGAAGCACTTTTGCACGGGCCCTCACGCGCTCGAGCATCCCTTTTATCGATATCGGTGACTGTTTTTGGTGTGCCGATGGCGCATCTGTCCCTGAAAACTCAACTCATATTCTTGTCCAGTATGACGATCTGAGTCCAAAAGTACTAACTACCTTGGAATTGCAGCTAATGGGGGGCACTCTGCAACCTAAGTGAGTAGACTTTTGGCGTGATGGCGAGCAGGCAGTTTTGTAGCAAGCTATCTACCTGCGGTTTTGAAAAGCAGGATGACCGGCCTGCTCGGGATGTTCAAAAAAGTCTACTCACTTGCCGCGCAAAGCTCCTGCATGAGAAAAAATGGGGTTTTCAACAGGGCTTCGTCCAGCTCTCGGCAAGCTTTTGGCCAGTTGGGGAGTGCTGTTGAAAACTTGGCAGTCCGTTCGGCGCCATTTTTGGTGCGTTCGCGCCAATGCGTGACTGACTGGGTTGAAATTCGTGTTTTCCTGTGCCTATGAAGGATCTACTTTGTGACATATCGGCTTTTAGGTACTGGCGTTTGCCTCCTCAAGTCCGTGCTTTGTGTCCGCCGCTTCCACGACCGGAAGAAGACCGGCAGCGATATGATCTCGCCCGCAACCCGACGGCTGCGGTCGCGCTCGGTTTTCCGTTGTATACATTGGTTCGGACGAGAAACAAACGGACTTGTCCTGCCAGCATTAGGCAGCGGCTGTTTCTTGGTGAGCTCCCCAGGGAATCCGTGCTGGAAACGGAGCATGGGTTTTTGGTTACGTCTCCTCTACTGACGACATTCATCATGTCGCGGCATCTGACGGATCTTCAGCTTCTTTTGGTATTGGCGGAGATGTGTGGCTTGTTTGCGGTGTGTGCCCTGCCGGCGGCACTTGAGGCGGAGCTTTCGCGTGCAATTGATTCGGGCGCGATTTCGACAACGTTCGGTTGGGTGCGCTGCCCGTCCGAGGACGGCACCGCCTCAAATTTATGGCGTCGAGACGCTTTGGTTTTGGGCGAAGACCTTGACCGTTTTTGTTCAGATGTTTGCGGGATGCGCTACGGCAATAGATTTATAGCGGTATCGCAACTCGTTCCATTGGGTGCCGCGTCGCCTTTTGAGGTCGAGGCGTATTTGTTGCTTGGACTGCCGCGAGCCCTGGGAGGCGAAGGGTTTTGCGGCATAGAGCTCAATGTCGAAGTGACGTTAAACACAAGTGCTCGAGCGATTGTGGGAAAGTCCCGTGTGTATATCGATCTACTTCTGTCTTCGCCGGACGGCAGGCGACAGGTGGCCATTGAATGTCAGGGAAAGGCCTCGCACGGACGCGCAGGGGATGGCTTGCGTGACGCTGACCGCATGACAGCCCTTCAGGCCATGGGCTACGATGTACTTCTCCTGACACACAGACAGATATCCGATGAGGATAGATTCCGCGCGATCGTTAAGGCCATATGCAGGATGCTCGATGCTGAATATTGTGATAAAAGCTCAGATGAGCAAAGGGCTGAGACATTACTCCGGTCTGAACTATTCGTTGACTGGACAAAATTGGGAGTAATCGACGGGAAGATGCCCGTTAGACACAAAACGGCTCAATCGTGGACGGCTGCGGTTCTAAGTGAGTAGACTTTTGGCACTTTGGCGACCAGGCCGTTTTGCAACAAGTCATTTACCTGCGGCTTTATAAAGCAATATGGGTGGTGTGCTCGGCAAGTTCCAAAAAGTCTACTCACTTAGTTTTTGACGAGAAGCCGATGCCGAAGGCGGTCCTATTTCAGGGCGTTAACAAGTTCGTGAGGCACGAAAAAGGCCCGAACCAATACGGTCCGGGCCTCATCGAGCTTGAGGTTATGTCTCAGGCGGTTGGCTTAGCCAAAGTAGCGCTTGAGCAGGCCGGCGAAAGCCTTGCCGTGGCGGGCCTCGTCGCGAGCCATCTCGTGCACGGTGTCGTGGATGGCATCGAGGCCGGCGGCCTTGGCACGCTTGGCAAGATCGGTCTTGCCGGCGGTGGCGCCGTTCTCGGCCTCAACGCGCATCTCGAGGTTCTTCTTGGTGGAGTCGGTCACGACCTCGCCCAGGAGCTCAGCGAACTTGGCGGCGTGCTCGGCCTCCTCGTGGGCAGCCTTCTCCCAGTACAGGCCGATCTCGGGATAGCCCTCGCGATGAGCGACGCGAGCCATGGCCAGGTACATACCGACCTCGGAGCACTCACCCTCAAAGTTGGCGCGCAGGTCGGCAACGATGTCCTCAGAGACGCCCTCCATCTTGGCGACGCCCACGACGTGCTCGGCAGCCCACTCGAGCTGGCCCTCCTCCTGCTTCAGGAAACGAGAACCGGGAACGCCGCACTGGGGGCACTTGAAGTCCTCGGGCAGCTGGTCGCCGTCGAACTCTTCCACATAACCGCAAACGGGGCAAACAAACTTCATGATTCGATCCTTTCGATCGATGGCGATTGTGCGCTCGTCCGGTCCCGTAAGGGCCCTCTCCGGACGTGCGTCTTGACGAGTTCTATTATCCATAAATGCAACCAAATGTGAAGCCTATTAGGAATGATTTTTAATAAAACAATTTCGAGATATGAAGATGTTGATTGATTAACGATTGGGAGGCCGTCTGCGATCTTTGCTGAGTACAATCGGGCGAGCAAATGTTGACCTATCAACAAATGAAGGAGTTTCCTTTATGCATCTAGCCCGTCGTGCCTGGTGCCGAACATATCAGACGGTTTTTCGCATTGCATTGCCGATTCTGCCCTATACCGAGCCGCGCATTTTGGAGCATGCCGAGGATGTGCCCGCGGTGCTTCAAAAGCGCTCGATCCAGAAGGTCCTTATCGTGACGGATCCCGGCATTGCCCGTCTGGGGCTCACGGCACCGCTCGAAACGGCGCTCGCATCCAGGGGAATTGGCGTTGCGGTCTATGCCAAAACATCAGCGAACCCCACGGTTTCAAACGTGGAGGAAGCGGCGTCCCTGTATCGAGAGAGTGCCTGCCGGGCCATTATCGGCTTTGGCGGTGGCTCGGCCATGGACTGTGCCAAGGGCGTGGGAGCACGCATCGCGCAGCCAAACAAGCCCATCAACAAGATGCGCGGGCTGCTGCGGATTCATCGTCGCCTGCCGCTGCTTATCGCCGTTCCCACCACGGCAGGTACGGGAAGCGAGGTCACGCTTGCGGCGGTAATTACCGATGACGAGACACACTACAAGTATCCCATTAACGACTTTGTGCTTATCCCGCGCTTTGCGGTGCACGACCCCGAGTTTACGCGCGGCCTGCCCGCCTCCATTACGGGGCAGACGGGCATGGACGCCCTGACGCATGCCGTCGAGGCCTTTATCGGGCGAAGCACCACGCCCTATACACGCAAGATGGCGCGACAGGCAGTTCAGCTCATCCACGACAATTTGCTCGAGGCCTATGAGCATGGCGACGACATGCGTGCGCGTCGCAATATGCTTTCGGCGGCGTATAAGGCGGGCGTTGCGTTTACGCGCTCCTACGTTGGATACGTTCATGCCATCGCACACAGCTTGGGCGGACGTTACGGGATTCCGCACGGCTTGGCCAACGCGATCATCCTGCCGCACATGCTTCGCGCTTATGGTGACGCCGCCGCCCCCAAGCTTGCCGATCTTGCTCGCATGGCGGGCATTGCGCCGGCTACCGCGCAGGACAGTCTTGCGGCCGAGGCCTTTATCGATTGGGTCGACCGCATGAACGAGGCCTTGGGAATCCCCAAATATGTCTCGGGCATTCGCCGCTCCGACATTCCGCAGATGGCGGCGAATGCCGATGCCGAGGCCAATCCCCTGTACCCCGTTCCGCTTTTAATGGACCGCTTGGAGCTCGAGCATATGTATGAAGTCGTTGCAGGTGGTATGTTTGAGGGCGAGAACTAGGAGGGCACATGAACACCGAGGAAATTGCGTGCATCGTCGGCGATCAGCGCGCCTACTTTAAGACGCACGCCACGTTTGATGTCGATGCTCGACGTCGCGCGCTCGTGAGTTTACGCGATGCGGTGCGGGCCCACGAGGCTGATATCGCCCATGCGCTCAAGACCGATTTGGGGAAGTCGCATGACGAGGCCTATATGTGCGAGATCGGCACGTCGCTTTCCGAGATTCGACATCAGATTGCTCACGTGGCTCGGTGGAGTCGTCCGCGCCTGCGTCCGTGCGATCTCGCTAACGCCGTGAGCGCGTGCAAAACGCAAGCCGTGCCCTATGGCGTCACGCTCATCATGGCTCCGTGGAACTACCCGTTTTTGCTAACACTCGAGCCGCTCGCCGGCGCCCTTGCCGCGGGCAATACCGTGGTCATCAAGCCGAGTGCCTATGCTCCGGCATCGAGCGCGGTGCTCAAGCAAATCTGTGAAGAGGCATTTGATCCGCGCCTGGTGACGGTTGTCGAGGGCGGGCGCGCCGAGAACGAAGCGTTGCTCGATGAGTGCTGGGACAAGATCTTCTTTACCGGTAGCGTTCCGGTCGGCAAGCTCGTCATGGAGCGCGCAAGTAAAAACCTTACGCCCGTGACGCTTGAGCTGGGCGGAAAGAGTCCCTGTATCGTGGATGCGACGGCAAACTTGAAGGTGGCAGCACGCCGTATCGCCTTTGGTAAGTGGCTCAACGTGGGGCAGACCTGCGTGGCGCCCGACTACCTGCTGGTCGATGCGCGCGTGCACGACGAGCTGCTGGACCTTATCAAGGAGGAGGCCCGCCGTATGTTTGGCGAGCATCCGCTCGATAACGAGGACTACGGGCATATCGTCAACGCCAAGCATTTTGCGCGTGCGCGCGGGCTGATCGATCCCGATAAGGTCGTGCTGGGAGGTACCGCGCGCGAGACGTCGCTCAAGATCGAGCCGACGATTTTGGACGGCGTGACCCCCGATGACGCCGTGATGCAGGAGGAGATTTTCGGCCCCATCTTGCCGGTGCTGACGTTTGAGAGCCTAGACGAGGCCGAAGCGTTTATTACGGATCGTCCAACGCCGCTGGCCCTGTATATCTTTAGCCAGGACCGTACGGTTCAACAGCGCTTTGTGCGCTACGTGCCCTTTGGCGGCGGCTGCGTCAACGACACCATCATGCACTTGGCTACGAGCCATATGGGCTTTGGTGGCATGGGTGCGAGCGGTATGGGGCAGTACCATGGACGCGAGAGCTTCGATACGTTTAGCCACAAGAAGAGCATCGTGAACAAGGCAACGTGGCTGGACGTGCCATTCCGCTATGCTCCTTACGTAAGCTGGAAGCACAAGTTCGTGCGCATGTTTGTGCATTAGAAAAGGGCGCAGGTAATACGAACAAGTGTTCCTATTACCTGCATTTTGCGTTAGACTACTGTTATGGAGCACGGATGGGCCAACTCCCTTTAGAAGGGATTTGGTATGAACGTAAGCGATGTTATTTCGTTATTGGCGTTGTTGATTGCGGCTATCGAACTCGGTCTGTTTATCGGCCGAATGAAATAGCCGCCCCCGCGTAAGCGAAGACGGCCACTTCTCACGATGAAAACGTGTATCGGAGTTGGCAAGACCCGCGGCAACGGGTGCCATCCGTGTTCCTATCTTATCTGCAAGCGTTCTGTCGCGCAAGCGTTGAGGCAAACGATTGAAGGACGCAGACAGGATGTATTTGTGTCCGCACGGGACCGTAGACTTCTCAATAAGGTTACACACCGGTTTATCCGGCCGTTAGAGGAGCTGCTATGTACGAGCCTTCGCGTGTTCTTCTGTCATTTCACATTGCAGGATTTCAGTATACCGATGGCGCCTTGGTCTTGGGCGATCTTAAAGCGGGCGATAAGCTGACGCTGTGTGCCGAGCGCGATAATCCCCATGACCCTGAGGCGGTTGCGATTTATTACGGCAACACCAAGCTTGGCTATGTTCCGGGAAACGAGGTCGGCCCACTGTCCTTGATGATGTATTACGGCCACGAGGACGTATTTGAGGCTCGCGTGCAACAGGTTGCTCCCGAGCGCAGCCCGTGGCACCAGGTGCGCGTTGGCCTCTATGTGGTGGATGCTCGCTAGTCGGCAAGGGAGGCGGCCATGTTTGATGACGACGACCTATTCAATCTGACAGACGATTCGTTTGAGTGGGATCTGCTACTCGATGACGATGAGTTGGAGCAGGATCGTAGGAAACGGCAGGGCAAGAAAACTCAGGGTGACGCTTCGAAAAAGCAAGACAAACGCCGTCGAGGTCTGTTCGGCGGGCTCTTTGGCTAACCGACGCGCCAGAGCGTCTGTATACTAGGCACGTGTTAGACGCGTTGCGAAATGAGGACACAGACGATGATGTGGTTTACCGCCGACCTGCACCTGGGCGATACGAATATCTTGCACGACATGGATCGGCCGTTTGATTCGGTCGAGGAGATGAACCGCAAGGTCATCGATGCCATCAATGAGTGCGTGGCTGCGGACGACCGCCTCTATATCCTGGGAGACTTTACGTATCGCTTGCCCATGGCGGAGGCGGCGCGCCTGCGCGAGCGTATCGAATGCAAGAATGTGACGCTCATCCGCGGTAACCATGACGGCGACTGGGAAGATCCCGACACCCCGCAGATTTGGGAAGACGTGCGCGATTACCTGGAGATTGCTCCCGGCTATGCCAAGGGCCATCGTCTGGTGATGAGCCATTACCCCATGCTCAGCTGGAATGGTAAGGCGCGTGGCGCCATCATGCTACACGGGCATATCCACAGCAGAGGAGACCGCACCAACGTGCGCAACCGCGACCGCGAACGCCCTATCTTTCGCTACGATGTCGGTCTCGATGCCAACAAGTACAAGCCCGTAAGTCGGGATCAAATCCTGGGCTTCTTTGGACTGTAATGCTCGAACCACCACACAAACCACCACAAAGGGGACACAGTGCGCCTTTGTGGTGGTTCTGGCGCCGTTGCCATTATGGCGGCGGCGCCTTTTTTGTCCGTGCGGCGCGGTAGAGTGTAGGCGGTTGAAATTTGCGTCCATCGAGGAGCTGCTATGAATGAGATCAAGTGCCCGCATTGTGGCGAAGTCTTTAAGGTCGATGCGTCTGGCTATGCGGATATTGTCAAGCAAGTGCGTGATGCCGAGTTTTCGCGCGACCTGGATGAGCGTGTGAAGGCAGTCCAGCGCGAGGGCGAGCAGGCGCTGGAGCTTGAGCGCTCGCGTTCGACGGCTGCCTTGCAAAAGGCGGAGTCTCAGCGCAATGCTCAGCTTGTCGAGCAGAAGAACGCTGCGGCTCAGCAGCTGGCGCAAGAGGTTGCCAAGCGCGATGCTGAGCTTGCCGAGCTGCGCGCTAAGCTCGAGGGCGCTGCCGCAGAGCGCGAGAGTGCAAGCCAGCGCGCGGCGGTAGAGGCGCGAGCCAATGCTCAAAAGGAAAATGCCGAACTCCAGCGTGAGATTGATAGCCTGCGTGCGCAGCTTGGGCGCAAAGATGACGAAGCAAAGCTTGCCGAGTCGGCGGCGCGCAACGCTGCTCAAAACGATTTAGCTGCACGTGATGCTCAGATTGCCGAGCTGCAGGCCAAGCTTGCCGCGGCGGACAAGGCCCAGGAGATGGCGCTTGCCGCCGCTGCGGCTGAGTCGCAGCGCGAACTTGATGCCGCTCGCAGCGAGGCCGAGCGCGCGCTTACTGACTATCGCGCGACGGTACAAGAGAAGTTTTCCGCCGCTAAGGCACAGTCCGAGCAAGAGGCCGAGGGTCTGCGTGCCCAGCTGCGCGAGCAGGAACTGATGGCAAAAATGAACCTGTCGGAGGCGGTCGCCGCGGCGGAGCGAGAGCGCGATGAGGCACGTGCCAAGCTGACGAGCGAGTTGGCGGTGCGCGATTCTCGCGAGGAGCAGGCCAAGGCGGCACACGAGCTCGAGCTTGCGCAGGCCAAGCGTGCGAGCGATGACCTGATTCGCTACAAGGATGAAGAGATTGAGCGCCTTAAGGACATGAAGGTCCGCCTGTCCACCAAGATGGTGGGCGAGTCGCTCGAGCAGCACTGCGAGACCGAGTTCAACCGTCTGCGCATGACGGCATTTCCTAACGCGTACTTCGAGAAGGATAACGATGCGTCCGAGGGTACCAAGGGCGACTTTATCTTCCGCGAGTGCGACGCAAGCGGCAACGAGGTCATTTCGATTATGTTCGAGATGAAAAACGAGAACGACGAGACCGCGACCAAGCAGAAAAACGAGGACTTCTTTAAGAAGCTCGACCACGATCGTCGCCAGAAAGGCTGTGAGTATGCAGTGCTCTGCACGCTGCTCGAGCCCGAGAGCGAGCTCTATAACGCAGGGATAGTCGACGTGAGCTATCGCTACGAGAAGATGTACGTGATCCGTCCGCAGTTTTTCATTCCCATGATTACGCTGCTGCGCAACGCCGCCATGGGTTCGCTGCGCTATAAGCAGGAGCTGGCGGAGTACAAGCAGCAGAACATCGACGTCACGAACTTCGAAGCCAAGATGGAGAAGTTCAAGAATGATTTCGGCCGCAACTACGAGATCGCGAGCCGCAAGTTCCAAACGGCGATCGATGAGATCGATAAGACGATTAGCCACCTGCAGAAAACCAAGGAGGCGTTGCTGTCCTCCGAGAACAATCTGCGCCTAGCCAACAAGAAGGCGGACGATCTTACCATTCGCAAGCTCACGTGGGGCAACAAGACCATGAAGGCCGCGTTTGACGAGGCGCGCGGGGCTGCGACAGAGACAAACGATGAGCCAGCCGAGGCGGATTCGTATGAGGTCGAGGGTGCCGAGTAAGGCATAACGTATAGCGCAAAAGCGGGGCCGCTGGCTATATTGCCAGCGGCCCCGCTTCGTTTCGTTCCAGTATGTTCGGCTAGTCCTCGAGCAGGTCCTCGATAAAGCCGACGCGGTAGTTTTTGAAGATGACCTCGCCGCCGTCTTGCGTGGCGTCCAGATCGACATCGCCCATGATGCCAAAATCGTGGTCGCCATCCTCGTCGGCAAAGATCTGGTGCACGTGCCATACGTGCGCGGTCTTCTCGTCGGACTCGTCAATGGAAAACATCGCGGCGCTGCGGGCATCTCCGTCGGTGAGGATTTCCTCGTGCTGCTCGTGGTAAGCGTCGAGTGCTTTTTGCCAGCGGATCTCGCTCATGCCCCAGTCGTCGTCGAGCTCGCCCAGGTCGCGAACGTGCTCGCGGGCGGCAAGGGTCACGCGGCGGAAGAGCGCGTTGCGCACCAATAGCGTGCAGCCGCGACGGTCCGCCACGACCTCGTCGATGCCCTGCGGCGGCGCAGCATCGAGGGCTGCCGGGTTGCCGGCGTTCTCCCACTCATCCACCAGGCTCGAGTCCACCGAGCGCACCACAAAGCCCAGCCACGAGATAATGTCGCGCAGGCGCTCGTCGCGCTTCTCGATGGGCACGGTGCGGTCGAGTGAGCGGTAGGCCTCGGCTAGGTAGCGCAGCAGAATGCCCTCGGAGCGGGCGATGCCGAGCTTTTGGATATAGCCCTTAAAGTCGCTCGCGCTCTCCAGCATGTCGCGCAGGACGCTCTTGGGCGAGAGCTGGTAGTCGTTGGCCCAAGGTACTTCTTGGCAGTACTTGTCGAAGGCGGCATCGAGCAAGTCCTCGAGCGGCTTTTCGTAGGTGACATCCTGGATGCGCTCCAGGCGTTCCTCATATTCGACGCCGTCAGCCTTCATTTCGGCCATCGCGCGGTCGCGCGCGGCGCGCTCCTGCGCGCGCAATACCTGCTTGGGGTCCTCGAGCGTTGCCTCGACCATCGAGATCAGATCCATGGTATAGGTCTCACTCTCGGGGTCGAGCAGCTCCAGCGCGGCAAGCAAAAACGGCGAGAGCGGCTGGTCGAGCGCAAAGTCCTCGGGCAGATCGACCGTCAGTGCATAGTCGATGTCTGGCGCGGCGTCAGTCGGGGCGTCGGGCGCGGGCGGCACCTCGGTGCGAACGACGACGCCGGAATCGATGAGCGTGGCGAAGATTTCGTCGGCGCGAACCTCGAGCTTGGCCTTTTCCTCGGGGGTCTGCAAGCTCGTCTCGATGAGGTCGTGTACGCGGGCTCGGGCATCGCCGCCCTGCTCGACCACGCTAATCACCATGGAGTGCGTGATGCGAAGGCGCGGCTTGAGCGTCTCGGGCTGCGTCTCGATCAGGCGCTCAAAGGTCTGCTTGTTCCAGGTGACAAAGCCCTCGGGGGCCTTCTTCTTTTTAATCTTGCGGAGCTTCTTGGGGTCGTCGCCCGCCTTGGCCATGAGTTTGGCGTTCTCGATCTCGTGCTCCGGGGCCTCGGCGATGACCATGCCCTCGGTATCGAAGCCCGAGCGGCCGGCGCGACCGGCAATCTGATGGAACTCGCGGGCGCGCAGGCGACGCATCTTGTAGCCGTCGAACTTGGTGAGCGCGGTGAGTACCACGGTATGGATGGGTACGTTGATGCCGACGCCGAGCGTATCGGTGCCGCAGATGACGGGCAGCAGACCCTGCTGCGCCAGGCGCTCGACCAGGAGGCGATAGCGCGGCAACATGCCAGCATGGTGCACGCCCACGCCGCAGCCGAGCAAGCGCTTGAGGATCTTGCCGAAAGCCGTGGAGAAGCTCGTGCCTTTGGCCGCCTCCTTGATGGCCTCGCGCTGCTCCTTGCTGGCAATGCCAAAGTTGGCGAGGGATTGCGCCGTCGCAAGGGCGGCATCCTGGCTAAAGTGCACGATGTAGAGCGGGGCCTCGCCGCGACGCATCGCGAGCTCGACCGTGCCCTCGAGCGAGGTCGTCACGTAATCGTAGCTCAGCGGCACGGGGCGCGGGGCATCGACGACCAAGTCGCAGGTAGCGCCGGTGTGCTCCTCGAGCGAGGCGGCGATGGCGGTGACATCGCCGAGCGTGGCGCTCATGAGCATAAACTGCGTGTGGGGCAGGGTGAGCAGCGGCACCTGCCATGCCCAGCCGCGGTCGGGGTCGGCAAAGTAATGGAATTCGTCCATGGCGACGCAGCCCACATCGGCGCCCTCGCCCTCGCGCAGTGCGTCGTTGGCAAGGATTTCGGCCGTGCAGCAGATGACGGGCGCTTTGGTGTTGATATGCGTGTCGCCGGTGATCATGCCGACGTTGTCGCGGCCGAGTACCTGTACCAGGTCGAAGAACTTTTCGCTGACCAGGGCCTTGATGGGGGCCGTGTAATAACAGCGCTTGCCCTGTGCCATGCCCATAAAGAGCATGCCCAGCGCGACGAGCGACTTGCCCGATCCGGTCGGCGTGCCCAAAATGACGTGATCGCCGGCGGCCAGATCCATGAGGGCTTCTTCTTGGTGATCCCACAGCTCAATGCCACGGTCGCTCGTCCATTCAAAGAAGCGTTCGAAGGCTTGATCGGGCGTGAGCCACGGTTCGGGCTCGCTGCCGTCATCGGGCTCCCACCAGGTGGGGGAGAGCGCGCCGAGCGAGCCAAACTCGGCTTCGGTTCCCGTGCCGCCCGAGAATGAGCTGGCGGCCCCGGCGCCGGAGACGGTGCTGGCGGCGGTATCTGTCGTGGTCTGTGCCATGTGTTTGCTTTCTCTCGCGATTGTCCGCCAACTATTATGGCGTAGCGGCGGCGCGGGGTGCCAGCGCGCGAGAAAATGCAGGAAATGGGCGTTCTACCCAGCCGTTAAATGTAGTCGCTAGCTAAGTGAGTAGACTTTTTGCGATATTGCGAGCACATGGCTTTTGCGCAAGGGTTCTACCTGCACTGATAATTGTTCTCGGGGGAAGCGGGCACTGCGGGGCGCGGCAACGGCGCGCGATTTCCGCGTCGCAGCGCTACCCTGATGCTGAATGCCGGGACGATGACCCACTG